>NZ_JBOHGA010000007.1:0-61012 GCF_050699915.1 Actinophytocola sp. | reverse complement strand
GGCCCGGCCGCCGGCACGCCGCCGAGGTCGCCCACCACCTGCGCCTCGCCGGCCGCGACGACCTGGCCGTCGCCCACCTGCGCACCGCCGCCGGGCAGGCCAGGACGGTGGCCGCGCTCCCCGAGGCGGCCGCGTTCCTGACCGAGGTCACCGGGCTCGCCCCGGACGACCCGGACCAGTGGGTCGAGCTGGCCGAGGTGCAGGCCTGGCGTGGGCTGGTGACCGAGTCCGACGTCGCGTTCGACGAGGCGCTGGCCCGCATCCCGCGCGCGGACACCGCCGCACTCGCCGGTGCGTGGTTGCGCCGCGGCCGCTGGCTGCGCGGCGGCATCTGCCACCCGCGCGAGTCCCGCCGCTCCTACCGCGCCGCGCTCGACGTCCTGGAGATCGACGACCCCGACCCGCTCGCCCGCGCCGAGGCCCTCGCCGGGCTCGCCTGGGCCGAGTCGGTGTCCGGCGACCCCGCCGCGGTCGACGGTCTGCTGTCCGAAGTGGACGCCGTGGCGACGAAACCCGATCTGCTGAGCCACGACGTGGGCGTCGCCCGCGGTCACGCGCTGCTGCGGGCCGGCCGGTTCACCGACAGCTACGCGCCACTCGCCGCCGCGGCCACCGCCGCGAACCGGGCGGGTCGCCCGGACATGGCCTACAGCTGCCTGGCCAACGCCGCCTGCGCGGCCGCGTGCGCCAAGGACTTCGAGCGCGCCCTGGACTTCGCCGAGCGCTGCCTGCCGCTCGTCGTACCGACCGGTCTGCTGCGACTCGCCGTGTACGCACACTCCGCGCGGGCCACCGTGTTGCGCCGGCTCGGCCGCCTCGACGACGCCCGAGCCGCGGTCGGCAAGGCGGCCGCGCTCGCCGACCGGATCGGGCTGGCCGGGCTGGCCGGCTTGGTACGCCACGACCGCGGCATGCTCGCCCACGCCGAGCGCGACTGGGCCACGGCCGCCACCGAGCTGAGCGCCGCCGTCGACGCCCGCGCACCGGTCAGCCTGCCGCTCGCCCGCCTGTACACCGCCGACGCGCTCGCCCGAGCCGGGCGTCCCGGCGAGGCCGAGACCGAGCTGCGCGCCACCGTCCTCGAACCCGTCAGCGCGGGCGACTTCCCCGAGACGCTGGTGGCCCGCGTCTCCGCCGTGCAGGCCCGGATCGCGCTCGCCCGCGGCGACGGCGCGCTGGCCGCGGCCAGGTTCCGCGAGGCCGAGCGGGCGTGGCAGCGGTGTGCCGAACGGGCGGGCGACCCCGGGGCCGGCTACGTGACCGCGCTCGTCGACCTCGGCCGCCCGCCCATCAGCGTGTTCGTGGAGCCCGACCGCGAGCTCGCGGCGGTGCGCGCCGAGCTGGAGGGCAGGACCCATGCCGACCTTCGATGACCGCGCCCGCAGCTCGGCACCGCCCGAGGACGTGTGGAAGCTGCTCTACGACCCGTCCCGGTTCCCCGAATGGTGGGCCGGCATCGGCACCGTCGAGAAGTCCGATGTGGACGGATACACGATGTACCCCGACGGCTTCCCGGACTTTCCGATGCCGCAACAACTGCGCACCGACCGGGCCGACGGCTGCGTGGCGATCTCGTGCCTGGTGTCGGACCTGACGTTCGAGTGGCGCCTGCACCCGCTCGACGGCGGGGCGACGGAGATCGCCGTGCACGTGGAGATCCCCGTCGCCGAAGCCCACCGACTGGGCGACCAGCGGGACGTCATCCACCGCTCGCTCGTCGCCCTCGCCGCGCTCGCCGCCGAGCCGCCCGGGTAGCCGTCACGCCACCGCACCCCGGCGCTCAGGGCCACAACAGCCGGCGCGCCCAGCTCTCGCCGTCGCGGGTGTAGTGGAGCCGGACGTGCCGGCGGCGTTCGTCGCCCTGCCAGAACTCCACCTCGTCGGCCACCACCCGATACACCGTCCACTCCGGAGCCACGAGCGCCGGCTCGGCGGCGGCTCTGGCAGCCGCCTCGTCGAGCACGCGATCCCGCTCGGCCAGGTCGGTCAGCGGTGCACTCTGGTTGCCGACCAAGGCGGCCCCTCTCGAGTCGGGCGACCGGGCCAGGAAGTCCACCGCGCTCTCCTCGGCGTCGGCGACCTCCACCGGCCCGCGGACCCGCACCTGCCGGCCGAGCGCCGGCCAGTAGAACGTCAGCGCCGCCCACGGCGTGTTCGCCAGCTCCTTGCCCTTGCGGCTGCCCGATCCCGACGCGAACGCCCGGCAGCCGGCGTCCTGGAACTTCAGGATCACCATGCGCGCCGACGGCCTCCCCGCCGGGTCGACGGTCGACAACGTCATCGCGTGCGGCCCGACGACACCCGCGTCGATCGCCTCCGCCAACCACTGCTCGAACAACGGATCCGGCTCAGCCGGCGCGGTTTCCGGGTCGAACGCGGGCAGCGGTCCGACCAGCGAAGGCAACGCCCGCAAGGACTTCGCCGAGGTGACGTCGCCCATGACGGCCCGGTCAGCTGCCCACGAGTTGTGCCAGCAGGTCGCGGGCCTCGTCCTCGGAGTACCGCGAGGAGATCGTGACATCGCCCGCGGTGATCTCGGACCGGATCCGGGGCGCGGCGACCACCTGGTCGTTCGTGAGGATCGCGACCTGCTCGCCGGCGTGCTCGCTCGTCCACTGGGCGAACGTCGTGACGTCGTCGCCGACCAGCTTCACCGTGACCGCCCACGTGCCGTCGTACTCCAGGTACTGGAGCGCCGCGCGCTCGAGCCGGGTGACCGTCATGAACGGCTTCTCCAGCGGGAGTCTCGAGCCCTCCGGATCGGACCGCACGGTCGCCCCGGTTGCCGAGTTGTCCTCCGGCACCACACGTGCCAGCACCAGCGGCTGACTCAGGTTCACCGGCCCGGTCTCCTCCGCCTGTTCCTCCGCCGACCCCGACGAGCTCGTCTCGGACGGCGGAGGCTCGGACCATTCGGGCGGTGGCGTTCGCGACGGCTGGGTGCCGACCTCGGAGCTGCCGCACCCCGGCAACGCCACCGCTGCCACCGCGACCAACAGGAACGTCTTCGTTCCCCAGCCCTTCACCCGACCTCCAAGGCCTTGCACAGCTCGATCGGTTTCACCGAGCACGGGTACGACTAGCCGGCGCCCTCGCGGCGAGTCTGGTCCGCGCCGAGCAGGTCCTCGCGAGCACGGGCGACCCGGGAGCGGATGGTGCCGACCGGGACGTGGCAGATGGCCGCGGCCTCGGCGTAGGGCAGGCCGGGCGGGGCCGGCAGTGCCCGCAGGTAGGTCTCCCGGGTGAGGTCGTCAGCCAGGGAGACGTCGGCCAGGTGGGCGACGAGTCGCCAGACGTCCCGCTGCGTGGCCCGCACGAAACGCTCCATCGCGTCCCGGTCGCCACGGCCGGCGGCCAGTGCCAACTCCGTCAGATCGTCCGCACGCCGATCAGTCACGATAACTGAGGATAACGGATCGGTCACCGGGGAACTCAACCTTCGTGGATTCCGACCATGTTTGCGTGGACTGCTTGGCAAGTCGTGAAGCCCTGTCGGCGCGCCGCGCAAGCGCAGCACAGCGACGTCCTGGTGACGAGCCACCTGTTCAACGAGGGCATGGCCTGGAACCTCGCGCTGGGGCTCCGCTGCGTCTACCGTGCCCTCAAACCGAGGTGTCGCACCGTCCACATCGGACCTGATGACGTGTGGCGCACCAGCGCGCGCCAGGCCGGCCGGCGTACCGCGGTCGTCGCGCAGGACCACGACCTGGACAACGACTTCTCCGTCGAGGAGACCGTCGCGATGGGTCGCCTCCCACACAAGGGCCTGCTCGAACGCGACACCGGGGCCGACCGCGACATCGTCGGCGCCGCACTGCCGGGCACCGACCGCTACCTGAGGACCGGGCACCCGTCGCCGTACGCCGGGCAGCGAACCGGCTGACCTGAGTGGGCTCGTGGGGGCGCTCACAGCCGGTTCGTCCACGTCGCGACCGCGGAGCGGCTACTCTCGTGGAGTCCGATGCCGCCACGGGGGCGCGGCACGTCCGGACGGGGGGCACGAGCACACCCGGTCCGTCGGCGAACCGAGAAGTTGGGCGACCGCTTGCGATGACCGACCTGATCATCACCATCGCGCTCTGCGTGGCGGTCGCGATCGCCTACGCGACGGCGGCGCTCATCCAGGCCCGCCACGCACATCTCACCGTCCCGGAGCTGATCCGCCTGCCCCAGCTGTGGCTGGCGCTCGGACTGAACGCGCTCGGCGCGGCACTGCACGTGACGTCCCTGGCGTTCGGCCCGCTCTCGCTGATCCAGCCTCTCGGCGTGCTGACGCTGGTCATCGCCGTGCCGTTGGCCGCGATGACCGCGCGGCGCCGGGTCACCCGGCTGGAGCTGAGCGGCATGACCAGCACGGTGATCGGCCTCGCCGGCCTGACGCTGATCATCAGCACGGCCGCGACCCGAACGCTCACCTCGGCTCAGCTGCTGATGATGATCGCCGCCACGCTCGCCCTCGTCACCGTCCTGGCTCTGCAGGGCAGGCGAACTGGAGCGTCACCGCTCTGGGAGGCGGTCGCGGGCGGCGCGACGTACTCCGTGTGCTCGGCCTTGTGCCAGACCGTGGTGGTGACCGTGCGCGACACCGGCGCGTCCGCGCTGCTCCGCCCGATCACGATTCTCGCGATCGTCGCGATCGCGTTCTTCGCGGTCACCGCGACCATCCTGACCCAGCGTTCCTACCGCAGCGGCCTGGGCGCACCCCTGGCGGTGACCAACATGGTGAACCCCGCCACCGCGACGATCATCGGCGTGGTGCTGCTCGGGGAGCACCTCGCCACCACGAACGTCGAGATCGTCCTGGCCGTCGCGTGCGGCGTGCTCTGCGCACTCGGCGTGGCCCAGCTGGCCCGGGCCCGCGACGTGACCGGCGCCGAAACCCAGCCACCAGCGGCGAACAAGGATGTCCACCTGAACGCCTGACCCTCGTTGAGTGTGCGGTCGGACGACGACGCCGGCCACAGCGGATACTCATGGAAGCACGGTCGCGCTGTCGTGCAACGCGAAGTCGTACTGCGATAGGTGTCCGGCAGCAGCGGACCCGCACCGTCACCGGCGACCGGCTCGACAGGCGCCGACGGCGGAACCGGCGGGACTTTCGACTCTTCGGCCAGGCGCTCAGCGACCGCCGGCCACGTCGAGGATCGAGCCGACACAGTACGAGGCGGCGTCACTGAGCAGCCACAACACCGCGTCGGCCACTTCCGCGGGCTCAGCCGCGCGGCCGAGCGGGATCGTCGGCTCCAGGCTGCGGACGCGTGCCGGTTGGTCGTTGCGCTCGTGGATCTCGGTCGACGTGAGTCCGGGGCGTACGACGTTCACGCGGATGCCTTCGCCGGCGACCTCACGGGACAGACCGATCCCCAGGCTGTCGATCGCGCCTTTGCTTGCCGCGTAGTCGATGTACTCACCGGCCGAGCCGAGGCGACTTGCCGCTGACGAGACCAACACGATGGCACCGCCCTCGTAGCCGTCCGCCGTCGACATGCGCCGAACGGCCTCCCGGCAGCACAGGATCGTGCCGAGCACGTTGACTTCCAGCATCCGGCGGACGCGTCCGGCGGTGAAGTCCCGCAGTTGGAGAGCGGGAGCCACGATCGCGGCATTGGCGACGACTCCCCGGATGGTGCCGAGGTCGCCGGCGGCTTGGAACAGTGCCAGGACATCGGCTTCGTCGGAGATGTCGGCGTGGACGGCGTGCGCCACACCGCCGTCGTGCTGGATCTTGGTCACGAGCGCGTCGGCCTGGCCCTCGGCGTCGACGTAGCTGAAGCAGACGGTCCAGCCGTCGGCCGCGGCGCGCTCGACCACCTGCGCGCCGATGCCGCGACTCCCACCGGTCACGACAAGTACGCCGACCTCAGCCGCCATGGGAGAAGACATCAGCCAAGACTACGGGTACCCGACCTCGACCTCGAGCTAATCGAGAGCCGGACGCTCGACAGCCACATCCAAGAGCTCGTCTACCGGCCCACCCCGCACGCCTGAGGCATCATCGACGACATGGTCGAACTCCGAGACGCGACGCAGGCCGACGCCCACGGCATCGGCACCGTGGTCGTGCGGTCCTGGCGCGCCGCCTACCGCGGTCTGCTCCCCGACGATGTCCTGGCCGGACTGTCCATTCGCGACCGGGAGCAGTTCTGGTCGGCCGTCCTCACCGCTCGCCAACCGCACACCCGCGCCGTCGTCGCAGCGATCGAAGGTGCCATCGTGGGCTTCGCCGCGACCGGTCCGCCGCTCGTGCCCGCCGACCGCGCCGACCCCACGCTCGGCGACCTCTACGCGCTCTACCTCGCCCCCGACGTCTGGCGTCGCGGCATCGGCACTCGGCTCCACGCCGCCGCCCTCGACCGAATCCGCTCCTGCGGCTTCACCCACGCCGGCCTGTGGGTGCTCGACACCAACGAACGCGCCCTGCGCTTCTACCAACGCCGCGGCTGGACCGACACCGGACGATCCCAACTGGACCGAGGGCCCGGCGACACCGAGCTCCACGAACGACGACTCCACCACGACCTGAACGACTGAACCGACAACGCGCCAGCGCGGTCGGCGACGTGCCGACCGCGCTGGTGACTACAGCTGGGGGTGGGTTCCTCAGTACCAGTGCGCCCTGCCGCCGACGCGACGCCCGGTACCGCCCAGAACGGCCAAGAGTGCACCGACGACGAGGAGCACGATTCCGATCGTCCACAGGATGGAGATCTTGGCTAGGAAGCCGATGAGAAGTAACACGACTCCAAGAACGATCACAAGTGCCTCCTTGAGTGTGTCGACCGGCCATGTTGCTACTCGGCGCGGCCGACGTCGCTCTACGGTTACACCCTGGGTAATTCCCAACCTGACCGCTCCCAAACTCGTGGAGCATGAGCGCCGGCTAGTATTGCTTTCCCTTTACCCACTTGAAGCCTTCGTGCTTCGTGATGCCCGCGACCTCGATCGGTCCGCCGACAGTCGTTGCACCGACCGGTAGGAACCGGCTGTAGCGGCAGGTGAGGTCGACGAAGAACTCAGCAAGGTCCAGGGCGTCCCGGAACGGCATCGGCTCCTGAACCAACGGCGCGGCAAGCTGATCTCGAATGATCTGCGCCGCGGGCTCGGCCTTGTCAGGTGACACTCCCAGGGCGTCGACGAGGACTGTCGCGACTCGAGGATCGACACCGTGCACCAAGCGCAGGACGGCCGCGGGCTGACCACCGACGAAGAAGCCGCACTCGGCACCCGGCCACATCCGCGTAGGCGAAGGGCAGCCGTCACCAGCCATCTCGATCTTGAACGCCTCGGCGTGGGGACCGTCGGTCGAGTATCCGGCGACCGCGAGGCCGAGGTCGGGAACTTGTTCGTTGCCACCAAAGACCGCGAGGTACTTGGTTTGGTAGATGAACTCACGTACTCGATCGGCGACATCGGCGACCGTGTAGTCCGAGGCATCGACCTTCCAGTCCGCGCCGTCGGGACCCGCACGCTCGCCGGTGAGCATCTGGCGCAAGTCCTTGAACAACGTGGAAATCGACTCGGCACCGATGGAGCCGGAGCCCCAGGTCACGACTCCGAGCGGCAGCCCCGTCACCAGGTTCGCGATCTTGCTCACGTTGTAGTAGACGTTCGCGACCGACATCGTGCCGTCCGGCCGCACCTGCGCGAGGGTCGACGCGCTGTCAGACGCCAGGACTATGCCTTCGTGCACCTTCAACGAAACGGCGATCGTCATCAGGTCGCGTGGGTGCGGATGACGGTGAGGTAGAAGTCGTCCAGCCGACGCACGATCTCGATCAGCCGGTCGAAGTCGACCGGCTTGGTGGCGTAGGCGCTGGCCCCCAACGAGGTGCTGCGGATGATGTCCACCTCGTCCTGCGAGTTGGTCAGCACCACTACCGGGATGTCGCGCAGCTGTTCGTCCGCGCGCAGTTCCGCCAACACCGAGCGACCGTCCATTTTGGGCAGCTCGAGGTCCAGCAGGATGACGCCGGGCCGTGGTGCGTCCTCGTACGGGGTTTGCCTGCGCAGGAAGCGCAGGGCGGACACGCCGTCGTTGACCACGTGCAGCGCGTTGCCGACCTTGTAGTACTCGAAGGTGTCCCTGGTGAACCACACGTCGCCGAGATCGTCCTCGACGAGGAGGATGTCAACTGGGGCCGGCGCGGAGACCACGCCACCACTATCCCCGCCCGACAGCCCTGCCGCAAACACCGACGCCGGCAGGTATTCACCAACCTGGCTGGGATCTCTGGTGGAACCGGCCGTCGGCACGTGTTGGTTTGTGCCTGACATCGCCGGGCATTCCACGACAGGTAGTCCTGCGTCGAGGGAGGACGCGATGCGTCGAGCTGGTCGATCCATCGGCGTCGGCGCGGTCCTCACACTCGTGTTCGGCATCGCGGCGACCGCGCTCCTCGGTGGCACCCTGGTGGTCGGCCTGCTCGGCGTCGAGTCAGCGGTGATGTGGACCGGTACGACAGGCTGCGTGTGCCTGGCTGGATGGTTGCTGGCGGTCAACGCCGACCATCGCGCCAGGCGCCATGCCGATGCGTCTCCCGCTCGGCCCGAAAACCGAGGTGACAGCGACTGAGGCGCCGGTAAGATCGAAGTTCGTCTCGGATCGATCGGCGGGCCCAGGGCCAGCGGACAGGAGGTGTGCGGGCACATCAGGCGCATGCGTTGCCCCGTCCTGCCCGTACGCCCCTGGAGGATCCGTGTTCACGATCCAGCACGTCACCATCGACTGCCACGAGCCCTACACGCTCGCCGAGTTCTGGAGCGCCGTCACCGGCTGGCCCGTCAGCGCCCGCGACGAGCCCGGTGACCCCGAGGTCGCGGTCGAGCCCACCGATCCCGGTGTGCCCGAGCTGCTCTTCGTCCGCGTCCCGGAGTCCAAGCAACACAAGAACCGCGTCCATCTCGACCTCGTGCCGCGAATACACACCCGCGACGAGGAGGTCGCCCGACTCCTGCGCCTCGGCGCCACCCAGGTCGACGACCAACGCGGCGACTCGGGTCGCGGCTGGGTCGTGCTGGCCGACCCCGAGGGCAACGAGTTCTGCGTGGAAGCCGAACGCGCCTGAAGGTCGACCGGCACGACTCATGGTCCGGTGGCCGCCGCCTCGGCGAGCGCGTCCGCGGTCGACGGCGGCCAGGCGCCGCTCGCGAAGGAGCTGTCCGTGGTGATCAGCTGACGAAGCTTGGCCTCCTTGGCGTCCAACGCGTTGCTGAAGTCCAGCGTGAGGTCGTTCAGCACCCCGATGAACGCGACGGTGAACCCGACCGCGGCGGGAATCGCCACCACCGCGGTCACCCCGAACATCGCGCTCGCCGCGCAGCCGGCCATCAGGGCGACGTAGCCACCCACCGAGACGGCCAGTGTCCGCCAGAAGGTCCGCATCGCTTCGGCGATCTCGTTCAGCGTGGTCTGCAGGTTGTCGGTGATGGTCTTGACGTCGGCGAGCGCCTTGTTCTGGCCGTTCACCACATGGATGTACCGGCTACCCGCGGTCCCGCTCCAGAAGCCGGTAGTGGGGAGCTGGCCGAGGACGAGCAGGCCGGCCTGCGTGCTGGCCTTGCCGCCGACCTCGGTGTTCCAGTCGCCGGCGACCGCGCGCACGGCGCCGGCCGAGCCGCGCTCGGTGTAGACCTTCCACACCTTCTCCATCATGTCGCCGAACCAGGAGGACAGCTTCTTCATCGCATGGACGAGACCGGGGTTCAGGTAGCCCGGCACGACCTTGAGCGCCTTGTTGAAGGCCTCGACGAAGTCGTTCCAGATCTCCTTGAGCTGCTCGATCGCGTTCCGGACCAGGTCGACGGCCGCCTCGTACACCTCGTCCATGAAGGGACTGGTCATCGGTCAGCCTCCTCCGGCCCGCAGGATCGCGTCGGCGCCCAGGCTGTCGGTGCGTTCATAGTTGTCGGCTATCTCCCGCAGCTTGGTCGCCAGGACGTCGAACTCCGCCTCGCCGCCGCCGAGCAGCGTGGTGAGCTTCTGCTTGATGGCGTCGTAGGCCGCGATGAGCCCGCGTTCCTGTGCGACGTAGCCGAGCCTGGCCGGCCCGAGCTCGAGGCCCTCGGACGCGCGCGACGCGGTTCCCATCGCGTCCGACGCCGTGTCCCACCTGGTCGCGTCCTCGCGCAGCTTCTCGCATACGACGCGCACTTCGTCCCTTGGAGCCAAGGGACCCTCCTTCGTCGTTGTCGTCTCGCTCGGTGGCTCAGGACAGGCCGAGCTGCCTGCTCAGCGCACGTGGGTCACTGGCCAGTTCCCGCATCCGGGCGATCGAGGCCGGCAACGCGACGGCGTCCGGCTGTCCGGTGCCGGCCTGCCGGCACGCGGCCTTGAACGCGGCCACGGCCTCCGCCCGAACCTCGGTGTACCGGGCGTACTGGATCCACCTCGTGTCGACCGTGACCTCGGAGACGTGCCGCGGTTGCATCGTCACCTCGATCCTGCCGTTCACCCCACAGGTCGTCGCCGTGGCGGTGGCCGACGCCGCGCGGAGCCGCTCGCGGTACGTCCGAAGATCGCGGTCGTACTTGGCGATCAGCTCGTCGACCTCGTCCACCAGGCTCGCCGAGACCTCGCCCGACGGAGGTCCGCCCGCCTCCGGCGAGCGCGCCGACACCGGCCGCTGTTCGAGATCGGCGTTGGCGAGTCCGTCGGCGAGCCAGCTGAAGAACGCGTTGTTCGCCGCGGTCCGGAGGGCGACGCCCAGCTCGCGCGACGCGATCGTGTCCTGCCAGGTCGACGGGATCACCACGTCGACCACCGCACCCGAACCGTCCACCAACACCTTGATCACGCCGTGGTCGTCCGTGCCCTCGAACCCGGCCCTGGCGGGTTTCGGCGACGTCGCCCTGGGACGCGGGTACTCGTCCGCCAGGTCCGGTTCGGCGAAACCGCGATGCCAGTCATCATCCGTCGGCACGCTTGTCCCCTTCCCGGTTGCTCGATGCGTGCTTTCCGTCGGCTGTGCGACCGACCAGACGAGTCTCCCCGGCACACCTTTCATCGTCCTTACCAAACGCCTGCCGTGAAGCGGATAGCCTCAGCGCCATGGAGTTTCGGCTGCTCGGCTCGGTCGAGGCGATCGCGGACGGGCAAGAGGTTCCCGTCGGCCGCCGGCGCGAGCGGTTGTTGCTGGCCGTGCTCCTGTTGGCGGCGGGCCGGCCGGTATCGGTGTCGCGGCTCGCAGAGCTGCTCGGAGACCGCGAGTCCGTACGGTCACCACGGGACGCCATCTACGTCTACGTGTCCCGGTTGCGACGATGCCTGCGCACCATGGGCGTGGAACTGACCAGCACGCCGGTCGGCTACGCCGTCATGGTCGACCCGGACATGGTCGACGCGCACCGGTTCGACCGCATGACAAGACAGGCATGCAACACCGCCGACCCCACCCAGCGGGCCAAGATGCTCGACCTGGCGCTGGGCCTGTGGCGCGGTCCGGCGTTGGCCGATGTCGCCACGAGCGAGCTCCGCGAACAGCTGTGTGCCCGGCTGGAGGAACAGCGGATCGCGGCCGTCGAGTCGAGAGTGGAGGCGTACCTGGAGCTCGGCCGCCACGACGAGCTCATCGCCGAGCTGGCCGAGCTCACTCGTGCGTTTCCGGCCCGGGAACGCCTGGTGGCCGCCAGAATGCTCGCGTTGTACCGGGCCGGACGCCAAACCGAGGCACTCGAGGTGTTCCAGCAGACCGCCGGCTCGTTGGCCGACGAACTGGGTCTCGATCCCGGCCCCCGGCTCGTCGAGCTGCACACCGCTATACTGCGCAACGACCCCGACCTGAACGTCGCCGAGGCGCGGCGGCCGGCGTCGCCGGCGCCGGCTGAGCTGCCGGGCGACCTGGCCACGTTCACCGGTCGCGCCACCGAGCTCGAGTCGCTGCTCACGCTCGGCTCCGGAGTCGAGTCGCCGACCGCCGTCGTGATCAGCTCGATCGACGGCATGGCCGGCATCGGCAAGACCGCGCTCGCCGTGCACGCCGCCCACCGGCTCGCCGACCGCTTCCCGGACGGTCACCTGTTCGTCGACCTGCACGGCTGTACCCCGGGCATGGACCCGGCCGCGCCGGCCGACGTCCTCGACCGGATCCTGCGTTCCCTCGGGATCCCCAGCGCGCGGATCCCGCACACCGAGGACGAACGCGCGGCGCTGTTGCGTACCAGCATGACCGGCCGGCGGATGATCGTCGTGCTCGACGACGCCCTGGACGAGACCCAGGTCCGCCCGCTGCTGCCCGGCGCGCCCGGGAGCCTCGTGCTCGTCACGAGTCGAAGACGGTTGACCGGCCTCGACGACGTCCGGCCGGTCTCCCTCGACGTGCTGCCGCTACGAGACGCGACCGCCTTGTTCAACCGCGTCGCCGGCACGGACGGTCTCGACGAAGACCGGGCGGAGCTGGTCGACGAGATAGTGGGCCTGTGCGGCCGGCTGCCCCTGGCGATTCGCATCGCCGCGGCCCGCCTGCGGAACCGGCCTATGTGGACACTGACGCATCTCGCCGAACGCCTGCGGGACCAGCAACATCGGTTGGCCGAGCTCGAGTCCGGCCGGCGCAGCGTCACCGCCGCCCTCGATCTCTCCTACCGACAGCTCGAGCCCGATCGGCAACGCATGATCCGGCTGCTCGGCCAACACCCCGGACCCGACTTCGACACCCACGCCGCGGCCGCGGTCGCAGACACCACGACGGACCGAGCCGAGCGGCTCCTCGACGACCTGCTCGACGTACATCTGGTCGAACAAACCCGGCCGAACCGGTATCGGTTCCACGACCTGGTCCGCGTCCACGCCGCGAACACCTGCGCGGAGCTGGATTCCGAAGCGGAGCGACGCCAGGCGTCGACCCGCCTGTTCGACTACTACGCCGCGACCGCTTCCGTCGCCATGAACCTGCTCTATCCATATGAGACGGACGCTCGGCCCGGCGTGCCGACGCCCGACGTGCCACAGCCGGCACTCGGCGACGAGGCCGCCGCCGCCGCGTGGCTGGATGCCGAGCTGACCAACCTTCTCGCTGTCGCACAGTGCGACAGACCCGCCCATGTCCTCCACCTGTCCGCGACCCTGCACCGGCACCTGCGCACCCGCGGGCGTTATCCCACCGCCGATGCCCTGCACAGCCGCGCCCTGGACGCGGCTCGCCAGACCGGCGACCGCGTCGCCGAGCTCGACACACTGAACCGGCTCGGGCACGTACATCGCATGCAGGAGCGGTACGGCGCGGCGATCGACTGCTTCGAGCGGGCCGTCGAGCTCGCCGACGAGACCGGACATCGAGTCGGCGAACACGACGCGCTGTGGGGTCTCGGCCAGCTCCACCGCCTGCAAGGCCGATACGCGCCGGCCATCGACTGCTTCCGGGACACCTTGTCCATCGCCCGTGCCCTCGGCGACCGCGCCCGGGAGATCAGCGCGTTGGCGGGCCTCGGTTTCGCCTACCGCGCGCAGAGCGTGCACGCGTCGGCCCTCGACTGCTTCGAACAGGCCCTCACGCTCGCCCGCGCCACCGGGGACCGCACCGGCGAACGCAACGCGCTGGAGGGTGTCGGCTCCGTCCACCGCACCCAACGCCGGTACGACCTCGCCATCGACTGCCATCGGCAAGCCCTGTCCGTCGCCCGCGGCATCGGCCACCGCGTCGGCGAGCTCAACGCGCGGTGGAGTCTCGGCCACGCCTACCGCCTGCACGGCCAGTACGAGCAAGCCGTCGCCTGCTACCGGCAGGCCTTGGCACTCGCGCTGGAGCTCGGTCACCGCAACAGCGAGTTCGAAGCCCGGTACGGCCTCGGGCGGACCGACCTCTCGACCGGGCGGCCCGACCAGGCGCTCACCCACCACCGGCACGCCCTCGAGCTCGCGTGTGACCTCGGCCAGGCACCCGACCAGTCGCGGGCCCACGACGGCCTCGCCCGCGCCTACCGCGCCCTCGGCCGACTCGGGCAGGCTCGCCAGCACTGGCAGCAGGCCCTGACGATCCTCGACGACCTCGGCCTCACCCAGTTCGAGGAGATCGACGCCGCCGAGATCAACACCCGGCTCCACGGTCTCGACAGGACTGTGGAGCAAGGCCGGACAAGCTGACAGCCCGTTCCGCCGTCGTGACACCATGCACCCGCGAGTCGTTGTCGCTGCGAAGTTTCGGAAGGACCTCCTTGTTCAAGCGAATGCTGTCCGCTTTCGGTGTCGGCGGGCCCACGGTCGACACGGTGCTCGACTCGGTGGTCACCCGTCCCGGCGAGGTCATCGCGGGTCGGGTGTGCATCCAGGGCGGCACCAGTGAAGCCGTCATCGACCAGGTGGTGCTCTCCCTCGTCACCCGCGTCGAGGTCGAGACCGCCGGCGGCGAGGCGCACGGCGTCGGAGAGTTCCACCGGCTCGCCGTGGCGACCGATGTTCGCGTACCCGCGAACGAGCGCCTCGACGTCCCTTTCCAGCTGCCGCTGCCCTGGGAGACACCGATCACCGCCGTCGGTGAGGTCGCCCTGCCCGGTGTGACGGTCGGCGTGCGGACCGAGCTGGTGATCACCGGCGCACCGGACAAGGGCGACCTCGATCCCCTGTCGGTTCAGCCGGTCGCGTGCCAGGACCGCGTGCTCGACGCGTTCGGCGAGCTCGGTGCCACCTTCCGGTCCACCGACGTCGAGGCCGGGCGGATCGCCGGGGTGCCCCAGGAGCTGGGCTTCTACCAGGAGATCGAGTTCTACCCGCCCGCGCGCTTCGCCGGGCGCCTCAACGAGGTCGAGCTGACCTTCGTCACCGCCATCGGGACCTGTGGGTCGTGCTCGAGGCCGGCAAGCGCGGCGGCCTGCTCCGCCAGGGCGGGGACACGTTCGGCCGCTTCCACCTGACCCACGAGGACGCCGAGCGAGCCGACTGGAACACCCTCATCGGTGACTGGCTCACCCAGGCCGCCGACCGTGTCCCGGCCTCCGGTGGGTACGGCCAGCACGGGCACCACGGCATGCGCGGCCGCCGCGGCATGGGCGGTGTCGTCGGTGGCGCCGTCGCCGGCCTGGCGGGCGGCATGATCATGGCGGACATGATGGACGGCGAACTGTTCGACGGCGGGGATCTCGGCGCCGAGGAGTAACCCCGACCTGGGGCCCGGCCGTGTCAGGAGCCGTGTCAGGGCTGGGGCAGGTCGGTGCCAGGGCGGCCGATGACAGTGGTCGCCTCGGCGTCGCGCCGGCCGCGGTCGGGTTCCCGCTGGCCAGCTCGGCGAGGCGGCGCACCGGCGGATGGCACGACCGCGCCCACGGCCTCGTAGCCGGCGATCGCCCGTGCCAGGTGGGTGGCCTGGTCCAGGCCGAGCGCGGACCGCTCCCCCGGTTCGAGGTGGCGGCCGAGCTCGTGGTGGGCGCAGGCCCGCTCGTAGGGCATGCCGAGGCGGTCGGCCTCGCGCACGGCACGTACCCACAGCCGCTTGGCCGCCCGCAGCTCTTCCCGGTCCGGGCCCTCGCCGTTCGCCTCCAGGTGCGCGAGGCAGACCTCGGAAGCGCCGGCGTGTGCCTCCAGGGCGTACTGCGTGAACGACGGGCGCGGACCCATCAGCCGGTCGGCGGTGCGGATCGCCTCCCACGCCTACGCGGGCTTGCTGAGCCCTTGGCGCACCGCGCCGATGTTCAGGTACCACTTCGGGTACCACACACAAGCTCTCAGGGTGGTGAGCCGGGGTCGAAGACGCCGATTCTGAGGGCGGCTCGGAGGGTGACGCGGATGATGCCCAGGTCGACGATCTTGGCTTCGACCTCGGCGAGTCTTTTCTTGATGCGACCGGGTGACGCCTCGGCGGAGGTGGTGGACCGGTGGATTCCCATGTCCAGCAGGTCCGCCACCTCTGCCAGGCTGAAGCCCAGCCGCTGCGCCGCCTTGATCACCTGCAGCATGGTCACCGTCTCCGGAGGGTAGATTCGGTGGCCGCCCTGGGTGCGTGCTGGTTCGGCAAGCAGGCCTCGGCGCTCGTAGTACCGCAGCGTCTGCAGGTTCACTCCGGCCGCGGAGGCGACCTGTCCGCTTCGCAGTCCGGTCATCGGCTACCTGCGCCTGACGGCGACCACGTTGTACGTCGTGTCCGCGGTCGGGGGCGTCGTCAGCCGCGCGTTGGGCACGTACAGGCGGTCACCAAGGGCCGATACCGCGGTGGGGACGTCGAAGCGGTGGTCGGTGATGTGGTCGACGACTCGGCCGGCGGTGCCACGGGAGTTGAGGCGCACCACCGCGATCCGGTTGAGGTGGCTCTGCACCACCAGCAGGGGTCTGCCCACTGAGCAGCAGGCCGTCGCCGTGCGGAAGCAGGTCGACGTCGACGGTTCGGGTGTCGCCGGTCCGGGAGTCCACATTGAACAGCTTGCCGGTGTTGCTCTGCATCACCAGCAGCGCGCGACGATCCGGCGTGCGCGCGATCCCGTTGGCGTTGAGGCCCTCCGCCATGACGAAGTCGCCGGACAGCTGCAGGCGCACGAACTCGGTCGGCAGCTCGGCACCCCGCAGCGGCAGGCCGTACAGCTCCGGATGGCAGGAGTCGGTGAACCAGGCGACGTCCTCGGTGAGGACCACGTCATTGACGTACGTGTCACCGGTCGCGAACCGGAACGCGGTGAACTCGGTGCCGGTACGGGCATCGAGCACACAGGCGTTCCCACCACTGCCACCCGCCACGAACAGCCGGTCGTGCCGGTCGGTCTTCATGCCGACCGACGGGGTCCCACCACCCGGGTTGATCATCGTGCCGTGGCCGGAACGTAGGTCGTACCGGAACACGCACCCGTCGGCCAGCGACGCGAGGTACGCGAACGGGCCGGGGCCGATGGTGATGCCGTCGGGCTGGAACCCGTTGGGCAGCGCGAACTCCCACGGCATCGGGTCGGCACTGGCCACCGCACGACCGAGCACGGTAATGGCGGGCGCGGCGGCGGCCGCGGTCAGAAAGGCACGTCTACGCATCTGGCGTACTCCGTTCAGATTCGGAAGACTTCTTGGTCCGCGTCCGGCTCGATGTCCTCGGCGCCGAGAACCGCTTGCGCCGTAACCCGATCCCGGATGATCCCCGCGACCGCCGCGACGGTGCCGGCCTCGAAGAGCACCGCGTTGGGCAGGTCCACGGCCAGGTGGTCGAACAGCCTGTTGCGCAGCCGGACCGCCATCAACGAGTCGAGCCCGATCGTGTTGAACGGGGTCTCGCCGAACGTCGGCCGCAGCTCGTCGCGCTGCGCGGGAGTCAGTCCCATCAGGACCGAGACCTCCGCCAGCAGCAGCTCCATCAGGTGCCGGTCCGCGGCGGGCGGGTCGGACAGGGCCAGCTCGCGGATCTCCGTGGCCGGAACGGTCACGGACGGTGCCGGCGGCGCCAGGTCGGCCAGCAGCGTGTCCGTCCGACCGGTTGCCGCCGCGAACCTGACCCAGTCCACTGTGGCCAGACCGAGCTGGGTGTGGTCGTCACCGATTGCGTGGTCCAGCGCGGCGGCACCTTCGGCGTCGGAGATCCCGTGGATGCCGGCACGCTCCAGCTCGGCGAGCAGTCCGGGCCGGGTGGCGAGGCCACCTTCCGCCCACGGGCCCCAGTTGACGCTCGTGGCCGGCAGGCCGGCGTGCCGCCGCGCCTGGGCGAGACCGTCCAGGAAGGCGTTCGCCAGCACGTAGTTCGCCTGGCCGGGGTTGCCGATCAGGGCCGCGAGCGACGAGTACAGCACGAAGAAGTCCAGCGGCCGCCCGGCCGTGTGCCGGTGCAGGCTCCACGCCCCGTCCGCCTTGGGTGCCAACACCTTCTGGAACCGCGGCCAGTCGAGATCGGCCAGCATGCCGTCGTCGGTGGTCCCGGCCGCGTGCACCACGCCACGCAGGTTCGGCACGGACGCCACGAGCTCCCGGACCGCCTCGTCGCTCCCGAGATCCACCGCGCGCAGCGACACCTCCGCTCCGGCGGCCCGCAACTCACGCAGCCAGCCCTCGTCCTGGTCGGGGAGAGTGCGTCCGGCCAGCACCAGGCTTCGGGCGCCGAGCGCGACGAGGCGCGCCGCGGTGACCCGGCCGAGAGCGCCCCAGCCGCCGGTGATCAGGTAGTCGGCGTAGGGCCGCAGCGTGACGTCCCTCGGCTTTGTCTTGTCCGAGCGCAACTCCGCCCGGTACCACCGTCCACCACGGACCGCGAGGTGTCCCGACGCCTCCTGTGCCCGGGCGCGGCCCAGCACTTCGGCGACCGGCCTGGGTGCGCCGTCGTGGCAGTCGTCCACCTGCACCACGTGCAGCGCCGGGTTCTCGGCGATGAGCGTCCTCGTGAGGGCGGTCGCCGCGGCCTGGGCCGGCTCGGGGGTGCTGCCCAGGACCGCGGCCGCGTTGTGCGAACAGACCACGACGGCCGGTCGGGCGGTCGGTTCGGCGGCCAGCAGCCGGCCGAGCGGCAGCGTCGTGCCTCGCGCGATCGCGGCGAGCGAGCCGGAGCCGGACCCGCCGGGGCCGGCGTCGACCAGAATGCCGGTCAGCGCGGCCAACTCCGGCTGATCGTCGGCGACCGCGCTCAGTGGTTTCGCACCCGCGTCGCTCAGCTCGGCGATCCGCCGCTGCGCCGTCGCCGGGTCCGGGCTGAGCACGAGCCAGGTCTCGCCGGCGAGGTCGCGGGCCGGCGGTTCGTCCTCGACGGGGACCCATTCCGTCACCAGGCTGCGCAACGACGGCTTCGGCTTCACGACGTGCTCGTCGACCGGCCGCAGGGCCAGGCCGCGCAGGTCGACCAGGACCACGTCGCCGGCCGTCACCTGGAGGTCCACGGTGCGGTCGCCGACCAGCCGCACGTGGCACGTGACCTCGGTCGGCAGGGCGCCGGTGACCTGAAGGGAGTCGACCGACACCGGCACCAGCGGCCGACCGTCCGACTCGACGAGGGCGGCCGCGACGTGGAAGCAGGCGTCGAGCACGACCGGGTGCAGCAGGTAGGCCTCGTCGCCCGGGCCGCGTTCGGCCACCTCGACCTGGCCGCGCGCCACCCGGTCGCCCCGCCGCAGCGATCGCACGGCCCGAAACGCGGGTCCGTAGCCGATGCCGTTGTCCGCGAACCGTTGGTACAGCTCCGAAACCCGCACCTCGGTGGTCTCGGCACCGCGGTCGTCCGGTGTCGGTCGCGGCTCGTGTGCGCGCACCGAACCGACCCGCGCACGCTCCTGCCAGCGGTCGTCCTCGTCCTTCGCGAAGCAGGTGACCGAGCTCCCGTCGACCACCGCCTGGGTGGGCACCGACCGGTCGTCCGGCATGGGAAGGAACGAGGTGAACCGCAGGTCCTCGAGGAGCCACCCGGCACCGTCGCCGAGCTTGGCGCGGGCGGCCCCGAGCGCCCACTCGATCATCGCCGAGCCGGGGAGGACGGGCAGGTCGAACAGCCGATGCTGGTCGACGAACCACGGCTGCCCGTTCTCGAGGGCTCCGACGTAGTGGTCCTTCGTCGCCCCGACAAGGTCGGCGTGGGTGCCGACCAGCGGGTGGCCGGCGCCCGGACCGACGTCCCGGCGGACGCCCGCCCGGTACCAGTGCCGAACGGGCCGCAGCGGATGGCCGGGCAGCGTCGCCGGCGCGGGCGCCGAGTCGGTGGGATCGAGGGTGGAGAGGTCGACCGTGCCGCCGTCGGCGTACCAGCGCGCCAGGCTGGCCATGAGCTGCCGGTCGTCCTCGTTGCCTCGATGTCCACTGGTCAGCCAAGTCGCATTCGGCAACCCACGCTGGGCCAGCGGTGTGAGCACCGGCTCCGGGCTCACCTCGACGACACAGCGAACGCCGAGCTCGGCCAGCGTGCCGACCCCGTCCGCGAACCGCACCGGCTGGCGCAGCTGCCGAGCCCAGTGCCCGGCATCCAACGGATCGTCGCCGAGCGCCACCCCGGTCAGGTTGGTCACCAACGGGATCCGCGGTGCGCCGTGCTCGATCGAAGCCGCCTCGCGTGCGAGCTCCGTCGCGACCGGATCCATCATCGCGGAGTGGAACGCGCGGGACACCGTCAGCCTGCTGACCTTGGCACCGTGGCGAAGGCAGTGCTCGGCGACCAGGCCGGCCGCCGCCACGGGGCCGGAGATGGTGAAGTCCTCCGGGCTGTTGATCGCCGCGACCACCACGTCATCGGCGAGCTCCAGCGTGCCGAGCAGCGCCTCCGGGCGCTCGGTGTGCACGGCGAACATGGCCCCGGGAGGCGCCTCCTGCATCAGCCGGGCCCGCATCAGCACCAACCGCATGGCGTCGGCCACGGTGAGCACCCCGGCGACGCAGGCCGCGGCGTACTCACCGAGGCTGTGTCCGAGCACCACGTCCGGACGCACGCCGTAGCTCTGCCACGTCCGAGCCAACGCGTAGTGGACGAGGAACATCGCCGGCTGGCCGAACCGGGTCTGCGCCAGGTCGACCAGCTCGCCCGGCGTGCCGGCCACCGTGGGCAGCAGCGACACGCCCAGCTCCGCACGCGCCACCGCGTCGCATTCCTGCGCCGCGTCGCGGAAGACCGCGTGCCGCGAGTAGAACGGACGCGCCATGCCCGTCTGCTGGAAACCCTGGCCCGGGAACAGGAACGCCGTCGGTCCGGGCCCGCCGTGCCGCGCGGTGCCCGTCACGACCAGACCGGACGGCTCACCCCGCCGGTGCGCACGCAGCAGCTCGACCGACTCGCGCTCGGACCGCGCGACCACGACCGCCCGGTGCGCGAAGTGGCTGCGGCGAACGGTGGCGGCTCGGCTGAGGGCCGCGAACGACGTCTCGCCGTCCGTCTTGTTCAGCAACTCGGCGGTGTCGTCCACCAGTTCGCCGAGCGCCGAGTCGCTCCGCGCGGAGATCGGCAGCAGCCGCCACCCGCCGTCGTCGGTCACCGGCGTCGTGGGCGACTCCGGTGCCTCGCTCACGATCACGTGGGCGTTGGTGCCGCCGAAGCCGAACGAGCTGACGCCGCCCACCCGTCGGGTGCCGTGGTCCCAGGGTGTCGTCTCCGTCGGAACGCGACACTGCGTGCCGTCCAGGGAGATCAGCGGGTTCAGCTCGGTGAGGTGCAGGTGGGCGGGCACGATCCGGCGTTCGACGGCCAGCACGGTCTTGATCAGCCCGGCGATGCCCGCCGCCGCCTCCAGGTGGCCGATGTTGGTCTTGACCGAGCCGACCAGCACAGGTGCCGACCGGCCCGAGCCGTAGACCTCGGTGATGCCCGCCATCTCGATCGGGTCGCCAAGGGAGGTCCCGGTGCCGTGCGCCTCGACGTGCCCGACCTGTCCGGCGGACACGCCGGCGGCGGCCAGCGCCTGCCGGATCACGATCTGCTGCGCCAGGCCGTTCGGCGCGGTGAGGGTGTTGGCCCGCCCGTCCTGGTTGACCGCCGACCCGGCGATCACGGCGCGGACCCGGTCGTTGTCGCCGCGGGCGTCGCCGAGCCGCTTGAGCACGAGCACGCCGCAGCCCTCGCCCCGCACATAGCCGTTGGCCCCGGCGTCGAACGTGCGGCAGCGACCATCCGGCGACAGCATGCCGGCCTGTTCGTACGCCGAGGTCAGGTCGGCGTCGAGCAGCAGGTTCACGCCGCCGACCAGTGCCAGGTCGCACTCACCCCGCCGCAGGCTCTGCACGGCCTGGTGCGTGGCGACCAGCGACGACGAGCACGCGGTGTCGATCGCGAGGCTCGGGCCGGTCAGGTCGAAGAAGTACGAGAGGCGGTTCGCCGCGATGCTGAGCGCGGTGCCGCTGCCCGTGTAGGCCACCGGCTCCGCGCCGTCGCGGGTCTGCAGCTGGTGGTAGTCCGTTCCGCAGATGCCGACGAACACTCCCGCCGACGTGCCCGCCACCGACTCGACCGGGATCCCCGCGTCCTCCAGGGCCCGCCAGGCGTTGGTCAGCAGCAGCCGCTGCTGGGGGTCCATGGTCGCGGCCTCGTCCGAGGAGATGCCGAAGAACCGGGCGTCGAAGCCGGCCACTTCGGCGAGGAAACCGCCGTGACCGGTCATCGGCCACCGGTCCGCGGGAGTCTCGGCGACCGCGTCCCGCCCCTCGACCAGGAGGTCCCAGAACTCCTCCAGTGAGGGCGCACCGGGGAACTCGCAAGCCATGCCCACGACCGCGACCGGCTCGTCCGTCGCGGCGGGCACCACGACGGGGTCCGGGGTGTGCGGCGCCGCGTCCAGCGCCGCCGCGAACCTCTCGATGGTCGGGTGGCTGTACAGCATGGTCGGGTCGATGGGGCGGCCGAGCTCCGCGGCGAGCTCGCCCGTCATCGTCGTCTGGGTGACCGAGTCGAGGCCGAAGGCGCCGAACGTGACGTCGAGGCCGACCTCGTCGACCGGCAGCCCGGTCAGTGCCGACACCCGCGCGCGCAGCCAGGTGATCACCGAGCCGCACTCGACGGCGGCGACGGACCGCTCTCCGGGGCCCGAGACGTACTCGCCGGGCAGCTCGCCGCGAACGAACAGCCGCCGGCAGTGGCGCCTGCGGAGCTTGCCGCTGGTGGTCAGCGGCATGGTGCCGGGGCGCAGCAGCACCACGGTGTCGACCGCGACCTCGTGCTCCTCCGTGACGGCGCCGCAGATGGCCGCCGCGACCTGCGCCGGGTCGTGCCTGCCGTACTCGGCTCGCTTGAGCTCGTGCGCGACGACCAGGCGCTCCTCGCCGTCCCGGTCGACCGAGAAGGCCACGCACACGCCACGGTTCAGCGCGCGGTGCGCGTGAGCGGAGGTCAGCTCGATGTCCTGCGGGTGGACGTTGCGGCCGCGGATGATGATCAGATCCTTGAGCCGGCCGGTGATGTACACCTCGCCGGACACGATGGCGCCGAGGTCGCCCGAGCGCAGGAACGGGCCCGTCCCGTCGGCCAGACGGGCGCCGAAGGTCTCGACGGTCGCCTCCGGCCGCGCCCAGTAGCCGGGGCACACCGTCGTGCCGCTCATCCAGATCTCGCCCTCGGCGCCGTCCGGCTTGGGCTCCCCCGTCTCGGGGTCGACGATCAGCAACCCGGAGTCGCCCAGGGTCGAACCGTTGCCCAGCAGCCGCTGCCACTGCGCCGCGGGAGTGTCACCGGTCGCCTGTCGCAGCCGGCCTTCGCCGAACTCGACGGCGTCGACGTCGAGCGCGGTCGGTCCGCCCTCCTGCTCCGGCGACACGATGGTCACCAGGGTGGCCTCGGCCATCCCGTACACCGTGCGCAGCGCGCGCGAGCCGAACCCGCACGAGGCGAACGCGTCGGCGAACCGGTTCAGGGTTCCCGAACGGATCGGCTCGGCACCGAGACCGAGCACCCGCCACGAGCTCAGGTCCAACGTGGACCGTTCGGCCTCGGTGATCCGCTCGGCGCACAGGTCCAGTGGGAAGTTCGGGCTGAACGACGCCGTCGCCCGGTAGCGGCTGATCGCCGCGAGCCACCGGTACGGACGCTGCACGAACGTCGGCGGCGGCATCTTCACCGTGGTGCCGCCCAGCATGAGCGGCATCGTCAGGCCGGCGACCAGGCCGAAGTCGTGGAACAGCGGCAGCCAGGACACGACGGTGTCGTTCTCGTCCAGGCCCAGACCCGCGCTGAAGATGCGAATCTGGTGGGTCAGGTTCTCGTGCGTCACAATGACGCCCTTGGGATTGCTGGTGGAACCCGACGTGTACTGGAGGTAGGCGAGCGAGTCCGGCGCGATCTCGGGCGGCGTCCACTCGTGCTCTACTTCGGACAGCTGGTCGACAGTCCACAACCGACAGTCGCCGAGCTCGTCCGCGCTCAAGTCCTCCTTGTGCACGATCGCCGCGCTCGGCGTGCAGTCGACCAGCACGTGCTCGACGCGCTCGCGGTGCGAGGCCCGGGTCGTCGGGCTCAACGGGACGGCGATCGCACCCGCGTACAGGCAGGCCAGGAAGCCGACCACGTAGTCGGCCGAGGTGTTCAGCATCAGCAACACGCGCTGCCCGGCCATGCCCTCCGCCTGCATGCGCGCCGCGATCATCCGAGCCTGTGCGTCGAGCTGCGCGTAGCTGAGCCGCGTCTGCTCGGTCTCGCCGTCGGGCAGCAGGACCAGTGCGATGTGGTCCGGCCGCCGCAGGGCGTGGTCGCGCAGGGTGTCCACAATGGACCAGGAGCGGGGCATCACATGGTCTCCCGCAGGTGCTCGGCGAGGGCGGCCGCGACGTCGTCGATGTTGTCGTCGGCCAGCAGGGTGTAGTGGCTGCCCCGAGCGCGCTGCGCGGTGACCTGTCCGGTGGTGGTCGTCTGCCATCCCCAGTCGTCGTCGGCGTCGTTCGGGTGGCCGGTGAACTCACTGACCCGGCCGGACGCGGCGCGCAGGACGACGACGTCGGCCGCCAGCTGCGGCGACTCGTAGGTGCGGCAGGCACGCACCACTCCGGAGAACACCTCGAAGGCGTGCGCGAGCGCCGCGTCGTCGACGTCCACCGACTCGCCCGTGCGTCGTGCCACCAGGTCCATCCCGGCCGCCAGCCGCTGTTCGGACGGCAGGGCGAGCAGCTCGGCCCGGTCCTGCTCGGTGGCCTCGTCGGCGTGGAAGCCCAGGTCGAGGTCCTCGAGGAACCACAACAGGAGCGTCACCTCGTCGACCTCGGCCGCCGGGAGCGGCACCGGGGAGTCCAGCACGACGAGCAGTCGCACCTTCTCGCCGAGCTGCTCCAGGCGACGGGTCACCTCCGCGGCGATCACCGCGCCGGAGGACCAGCCGCCCAGCACGTACGGCCCGGCCGGACGCACCCGGCGGATCTCGTCGACGTACTCGGCGGCGAACTCCGCGACGCTGCACGGCACGTCCCGCCCGGCGTCCGGCCCGGGAGCCTGCAGGGCGAAGACGTCGGCGTCGATCCGCTCCGCGAGCGACCGGTAGCACAGCACGCTGCCCCCGGCGGGGTGCACCAGGAACACCGGGGCGCCGGTGTCGGTCTTGCGCATCGGCACCAACGCGGACCAGGAGGACGCCTGCTCGAGGTACTCGCACAACGCGGCGACCGTGCGTCCGGTCAGCAACGCGCCCAACGGGATGCGGCGTCCGACGCGCCGAGCGATCTGGCTGATCACCCGCAGGCCGGCGAACGACTGCCCACCGAGCTCGAAGAAGTCGTCCTGCATCCCGATCGGACGGACGTCGAGCACCTCCGACCAGACCGCGGCCACCATCTCCTCGAGCGGGGTGCGGGGCGCGACGAACTCCGGCCTGGTCGCGGGCTCCGCCGGCGCCAGCTCGTCCAGGGCCCGGCGGTCGACCTTTCCGTTGGCCGTCAACGGCAACCGGTCCGTCACGCCGATCGTCGCGGGCACCATGTAGCGCGGCAGCCGGGCGGCGAGGAACTCCCGCAGCTCCGCGTCGGCGACCGGCTGACCGTCGGCCGGCACGACGAGCGCCGCGAGCTGGCGGCCGGACGAGGTGTCCCGCACGGCGACCAGCGCGCGGCGCACCGCGGGATGTTGGCCGAGCACGTGCTCGATCTCGCCGAGCTCCACGCGGAAGCCCTGGATCTTGACCTGGAAGTCCGCCCGGCCGAGGAACTCGATGTCCCCGCTGGGCAGGTACCGGCCGAGGTCACCGGTGCGGTAGAGGCGCTCACCGGTGCGCGGATGGGTGACGAACGAGGCCGCGGTGCGCTCCGAGTCGTGCCAGTAGCCGACGGCCAGGCCGATTCCGCCGATGTACAGCTCCCCCGGCACCCAGGTCGGCGCGTCGGCGCCGGACGAGTCGAGCACGTGCCACGTCTGGTTGGCCATCGGCCGGCCGTACGGGATGCTCGTCCACTCCGGACCGACCGCCTCGACGGGGTAGTAGATCGACCAGATCGACGCCTCGGTGGCGCCGCCGAGGCTGATCACCCTGGCGTTCGGCGCCACCCGCCGGATCCGGTCGGGCAGGTCCACCGGAACCCAGTCGCCGCTGAGCAGCACCACGCGCAGCGACGGGAGGTCGGTGCCCGACTCCTCGGCCTCCTCGACCAGCAGGTGCATCAGCGCCGGCACCGAGTTCCACACCGTCACGCCGTGCTCGCGCACCGCCGACACCCACGCGGCCGGGTTCTGCGTGTCGTCCGGTGCCGGCAGCACGAGCGTGCCGCCGGCGTGTGCCGTGCCGAACACGTCGTAGACGGACAGGTCGAAGCACAGCGAGGAGATGCCGAACACGACGTCGTCGGCGGTGATGTCGAAGCGGCTGTTGATGTCCGCGATCGTGTTGAGCGGTCCACGATGGTCCAGCGCGGCGCCCTTGGGAGTGCCGGTGGAGCCGGAGGTGTAGATGACGTACGCGAGGTCCTGGGGCTCCCTGGGTTGGCCGGGCGCGGACGGGTGGTCGCCCGGCTCCTCGACGGCGTGGACGGAAACCGGTGCGAGAGCGGCCATCCGATCACTCAGTCGCCGCGAGGTGATCAGGTGCGACGCGTCGGTGACCGCCGCCAGGTGGCGGATGCGGTCGTCGGGCCACTCCGGGTCGACCGGCACGTAGGCGCCGCCCGCGGCGAGCACGCCGGCCACCGCGACGACCTGCTCCCACCCCTTGGGCAGGACCACGAGAACCAGCGAGCCGGGCTCGATGCCACCGGCGTGCAGTGCGGCCGCGAGCCGATCGGCCTGCGCACCGACCTCGCCGTAGCTGAGTGTCCGCGTGCTCGAGCGCACCGCGACCCGGTCGCGATCCTGCCGCGCCCGCTGCTGGATCGGCTCGTGGAGCAGACCGGGCGGGACGGGCGCGCCGGCCTCGTTGAGCAGCGCACGCTGCTGGCGTTGCGCCGCGGGCAGCAGGTCGAAATCCGCCCGGTCCCACATCGCGTCGTCCCGTGCCAGGCCGACGACCAGGTCACCGAAGGCGCCGAACATGGCGTCCATCAGGCCCGGCGGGAACGCGGACTCGATGACGTCCCAGGCGATCCAGCATTGCTCGTCGTCCTGTGCCCAGAACTGACAGTCGACCAACACCTGCGGGGTCTCCAGCGTGGAGAACACCGGTCTGTCGAAGCTGCCCATGAACAGGCCGCTGCTGACGACGAACGGGCAGGCGGCCCGGCCGGGAGCCCGGCGATGCTGGTTGAGCGCCTGCAGCACGCGCACTCCGCTCCAGTGCAGGTGCTGCAGGTCCTCCTGCACGCGGGCGGCGAGGCGTCGAGCCCGCGTGACGAAGCTGTCCTCGCCTCGCCAGTCGACCTCGAGCGGGTACAGCGCCGCGAAGTTGCCGACGATGTGGCTGATGTCCGGGTGCATGGGCATCCGGTGCGTCACCATGTTGTTGAGCAGGAAGTGTCGCGAGCCGCTGAACTTGCTCAGCGCCTCGGCGTAGATCGCGTACATCACGGTGCTGGGAGTGAGCCCGCGACCGCGGCCCTTCTGTTGGAGGGCGACCCAGTCCTCCGCCGTGACGACCAGCTCGCGGCGGCTGAGCTCGGAGCGCTCCGCGTTGCCCGCGCCGGCGACCGTCGGGATGGGCGGCGGACCCGGCCAGTCCGGGATCCGGTCGCACCAGTACTGGCGCGACCGCGCGCCGAGGTCGGACTCCTCCGTCTCGGCGAGGGCCAGCACGCAGTCCCGGGCGCTGATCCGCAGTGGCCGCAGTTCCGTGCCGGGGTCCTCGTAGAGCGCGAAGACGTCCTTGAGGAACCGGTTGGTGCCGACGCCGTCGGAGTAGAAGTTGTTGTTGTTGTAGTGGATCCGGCCGGTGCCCGCGCCGCGGAGGCTGACCTGCACGTCGAACCACGGCCAGGTGTCCAGCGGCAGCTGCCGGCGACGCAGCGACTCTCGTAACCGCGCCAGCTCCCCCGCCGCCTCGTCGTCGGACAGCTCGCGGAAGTCGTGTACGCGCGGGACGAGCGGCGTGAGCTCCTGGATGCGCCGTAGCTGCATGTCGTCGGTCAGGACGGTGAGGTTGTCCCGCTGCCGCAGCAGGTTCCGGTTGAGCGCGCCGTAGAACCGGTCGACGTCGAGGTCGTCGACGTCGAACTCCATGTACTGGTGCGGGCGTACGTGGTACTCGAGCCCGGCGGCCGAGCCGATCAGGAACGAGGTCTGCAAGTCCGACAAGGGAAACGGCTCGTCGGCGGCCGACGGGTCGGGCGTGACCACCGGCAGCTGGTTCGCCACCTGGTTCGCGGGTGACACCGTCGAGAGCCAGCGGACCAGGCTCGGCTTGTGGAGGGCCAACTGCTCCCGGATCTGGGGAGTCAGCGCACCGCGTGGCGCGGCGATCTCCAGTTCTCCGTCGGCTACCAGACGGACCTTGATGTTCGCTCGCGCGAGATCGGCAAGGACGGGCTGCAGGCCATCCGTAGTCGTCACCAGTTCCCCTAATGAAGGTTCGCCACGTGATGCGGCTATCGAGTTCGTAGTGTCGTCGTTGAAGCAGACTTCAAGTCAACAAGGACGAAGCCCGGCAAAGAGAATTCGGCTGGCCGCGGGAGATTCCGCGGCCAGCCGAACGAAATTAGTCGTCTAGACCTGACTACTGGCGGCTCCCGGCCGCGAGGTGACCGCTGTGGCGGTGGCACCGGCCGACCCCGCCGCCTTCGGCCTGTCGTCCTTCCCGAAGTGCTGTGCGCCACCGGCACGCAGCATGCGGAGGCCGTTGCCGATGATCACCAACGCCCATGCCTCGTTGAGAAACACGCCCTGGGTCAGCGTGAACCCGCCGGTGACCGCGAGCACGACGAGAGCCGCGATCGCGGCCAGGGACAGTCCGATGTTCTGTGCGATGACCCGACGGGACCGCCTGGCCAACGCCACGGAGTAGGGCAGCTTGGTCAGGTCGTCGGCCATGAGCGCCACGTCGGCCGTCTCGAGCGCGACGTCGGTACCCGCCGCACCCATGACGATCGCCACGTCGGCGGTCGCCAGCGCAGGGGCGTCGTTGACGCCGTCGCCGACCATCGCGGTCGTGCCCGTCTGCTTGATCTTCGTGATCGCCGCGCTCTTGTCCTCCGGCATCAGTTGTGCGCGCACGCTCTCGATGCCGAGCCGGCCCGCGATCGACTGCGCCACGCGTTCCCGGTCACCGGTCAACATCGTGGTGTGCGTGACACCCAGGCCGCGGAGGCCTTCGATCGCCAGCTGCGCGTCGGGGCGCATCTCGTCGGCGACACCGAGCAGCCCGATCAGCTGGTCGTCGACCCGGACGGCGACCGGGGTCGCGCCGGCGTCCTCGATGGTGGCGAGCGCCGCACGGGCGACCTCGTCGTCCAGGTCCCCGACCCGGCCGATCGCAACATGGTGACCGTCGACGGTGGCCTCCGCGCCGACTCCGGCGAGCACGCGGACATCCGCCGCCGGCTGGACGGTGACGCCGCGCTGCCGCGCCGCGTTCACGATCGCCTCCGCGATGGGGTGGGTGGCGCCCGCCTCGACCGCCGCGCTGAGCTGCAACAACGTGGCCTCGGTGTAGCCGTTCAGTGGATGGCTCTCGACGAGGATCGGCCGGCCGAGAGTGAGCGTGCCGGTCTTGTCGAACGCGATGTTGCGCAACGTGGCCAGCTGCTCGAGATAGGCGCCGCCCTTGATCAACACGCCGTCCCGCGCCGCCCGGGCGACCGCGGAGACGACGCTGACCGGGACCGAGAGGACGAGCGAGCACGAGCACGAGACGATGAGCACCACCAGCGCCCGGTACACGGCCTCGGCGAAGGTGATGTCGAACAGGAACGGTCCGAGCCCGGCGAGGAGCACCGCCACGGCGATCATCACCGGGGTGTACACGGTCGCGAACCGATCGGCGAACCGCTGCGCGCGGCCCCGGTTCTGTTGCGCCTCCTCGACCTCGTGGATCACCCGCGCCAGAACCGTGTCCTGGAAGGGTTTGCCGACCTCGATCCGCAGTGCGGCGTGACCGTTCAGGGTGCCGCCGAACACGGTGTCGCCCGGGCCGGCCTCCACCGGCATCGACTCACCGGTGATCGCCGAGGCGTCGATCCACGAACCGCCGGCGGTGACCGTGCCGTCGGTGGGCAGCCGGGCGCCGGGCCGAACCAGGACGATCTCGCCGACCTGGAGCTCCTCCACGGGCACGGACTCGGTGGAACCGTCCGCGGTGAACCGCTCGGCCTTCGGCGGACTGAGATCCATCAGCTTCTGGATCGACTTTCGCGCGCGGTCCGCGACATAGCTTTCGAGCACGACGCCGAGCGAGAAGATCACGACCACGCACGCGGCCTCCGCGACGTTGCCGAGCGAGATCGCCCCGGCCACCGCGACGATCAGGAGCATGTTGATGGAGAACCGCTTGTTGCGCAGCATCGTCCATGCGTTGCGCACCGGGTAGACCATGCCGAACGCGACGGTCGCGGTTCCGAAGCCGACGGCGATCGCCTCGTTGTGCCACACGTACTCGGCGAGCTCGGTGACGATGAGGAGCAGCGCGGCGATCTCGAGGAGCCCCATCTCCGGCCGCAGCCACCACCGCGACCTCTTCTTGGGTCGGTCCGCCGCCGTCTCGATGGGTTGCGCCGGCTCGAGGGTGATCCCGGACGCGCTGGCCGTGCGCATCAGCACGCGATCGTCGACAGTGGACGCGGCCTCGACGGAGAGGGTTCCGGTCGCCGCCAGCATCGTCACGTCGCGGACGCCTGGCACCCGCCGAAGTGGAGTCAGGTCGCTCGCACATTCGACACAGCCGGAAATGACCCGGTATCGGCGTATGCCGACATCTGTTTCCGGTGGCGCGTCGATGCCGCCGGCGCCATCCAACGGGGATGCACACATGGCATGTCACCTGCCTATTTGTCAACGGAAGCACCGCTAACCCGAACCTAAGGCTTGGGGTCGGCACCAACGTCAAGGCGACGGCGACTCTTAATCGTTCCAGTTGCTTTCTGCCGACGTACCAGCGTCGGCAGAATGAAGACACTCGCGGCAAGCAGGATGATCGCCACGAGTATCGCGATCTCGGCACCACCGACCACGCCGGCGATGAAGAACAATGGAAGCACGCAGCAAAAACCGCAGACAATGGCAATCAACACATTGACAATCGGCCGAACGGTTACCCGGCGTGGACGCGACATCTCAGACGCCGTGCGGCGATCCCTCGAGCGCCCGCTTGAGGAGGTCGGGCGGCTCGGTCTTGTCACAGTCCGCGAGGTACCCGCCCGGTGCCATCTGGGGGCAGTCGCCCAACGCGTGACACTCACAGCACAGCGTCTGCTCGAGCAGGGCGAGGAGACCCTTCAGCTGGGCGATCCGGGACTGGAGGTCCCTTCGCTTGTGCATCGCGAGCCGCCGCCAGGCCCCGTTCCTGGCCAGACTGCCGTTGAGCAGCTCCGAGATCTCAGCGAGGCTGAACCCGATGTGCTGGCAGACCTTGATCACCGAGAGGCGCTGCAGCACGGCCAGAGGGAAGTGTCGCCGGCCGCCGATCTTGGCGCCGGTGTTGATCAGTCCGCACCGCTCGTAGTAGCGAAGCGCCGACGACGCGACTCCCGATCGCTTGGCGACCTCGCCGATCGGAAGTAAGTTTTCCTCCTGTTTCACCGCTGCCCCTGGGGTTGACTTAAAGCTGGCTTCAACCCCGACACTACCTCCAACGAGGCCAATGGCCAAGAGGACTGGTGGCGACGATTCCGGGGGTAAACACAGGCCACAGAAGACGCAATCGGAACCATGAGTCCTCCTCAATTCGGGGGTTGTGCACGAGACGGCGATCGGCTAGGTCGGCACGCGGATCGGCCGGTGGTCAAGGTCGGTCCTTTCCGACCTTGACTTTGACACCGGACCTACGACTACGGTCTGTGATGTGAGCCAGATGTATATTTCTCAGCTCGCCGAAGTATCCGGTGTTCCGGCCACCACACTCCGGTATTACGAATCAGTCGGCCTCCTGTCCGCCGACCGCGACCCGACCGGTTTTCGGGTGTTTTCGGAGGACGCCGTGACCCGCCTGGCATTCATCCGGGCCGCGAAACACCTCGGCGTGCCGTTGGTCGAGATCCGAGATCTTCTCGTGGTCTGTGACGATCACGTACCTCCTCCCCTGAAGATCGAGCTTCGGCGCCAGCTGTCCACCCGACTCGGCGAGGCCGAGCACCGGGTCCAAGAGCTGACGACGTTCACGGACTCGCTGCGCCAGGCGCTGAGGCGGCTGGACAAGGTGTGACGGCTAGCCGGGTGATCGACTCGGTTCCATCTCGTCGTGGTCGGCGCGCTCGGGTTTGAGGACCCATTGCCACAGGGTGGCAAGACCGGCGGCCGCGACGACGGCCACCGCCGCGAACAGGAGCCAGGCGCCGCCACCCGAGCCGGCCCACGTCTGGGCGGCGGCGGTGAAGTCGTCCATGAAGGACACGACGGGATCGGCGGCACGCTTCTCGACCGTCGAGAACAGCGTCATTCCCCAGTAGTAGACGAGGTAGCCGCTCACCAGGAGCAGCAGACCGCCGTTCACCCAGCGAAGTCGCGGCAGCGCCTTGGCCAGGACGCGCGCCACGCCGTCGCGGAGGATGGCGGCACCGACCGACAACGCCATCAGGACGACGGCCATGCCCAGTGCGTACGCGCCGAACACGATGACCGCACCGAGCGCGCCACCGCCGGTGAGCGACGCGCCGATCACGACGAGGAAGATCGGCAGGGTGCAGCCCAAGGACGCAAGGCCGTACCCGACACCGAACATCAACATCGTCCGGGGGCGCCGGTGATCGTCACCGGGACGGACCCGCCGCACGTTGATCTCGATCCTGCGACCGGTGAGCGTCGCCACCGCGACGACGCCCATGACGACGCCGATCCCGAACCCGAGCCACGGAACCGCGGTGGCAACCTGACTCGCGCCGAGCGCGATCGGTCCGGCCAGTACGACGAACACCGCCAGAAATCCCGCGGTGACCAGAAGGCCGACGAGAACTCCCTGCAGCATGCGGGTTCTGGCCGGCGGGAGCTGCTGCTCCTCGGCGCCCACGTACAGCGACAGAAAGGCCGGCAGCATCGCGAACCCGCACGGGTTCAGAACGGCGAGTCCGCCGGCGAGGAACGCGACGACGACCGGCATCAGTCCGTCGCCTGCCTGCGCAGCAGGTCGAGGTAGGCGTCATCGACCGGGGCCGCGTCGACGTCGAGGATCTTGCCCTTCTCGTCCAGGAGGAACTTGGTGTCCAGGGCCCGCAGGTCGACGCTGGTCGACAGCCGTGCCGCCGAGTCGAGGGCGACCCCCCAGTCCTTGCCGGCGTACTGCTCCCGCCAGGAGGCGATGGCGGACTTCGGCTCGTTGGGGTTGACGAAGACCGCGACGACCTTGATCGCGCGGTCCGCGAGCTCGTCGTTCAGCTGCCGGACCTTGACAGCACCTACCTGGCAGGGCGCACATGCCGCGTCGGTGAACCACACCAGCGACTTCTCGCCGGCCAACGACTCCTTGGCGACCGTCTGTCCATCCAATGTGGACAGACGGAAGTCCGGGAACGACTTGCCGACCGAGCCCGCGGTGGAGTCGACACCGGCCGAACGCGTCGCCTGAGCGTCGTCGTTGCCGACGAGCTGGAACACGACGACGACCGCGGCCACCATCGCGACCACGGTGACCGCCGAGGCCGCGGCGACCCGGATACGCCGTGTGCGTTGTGCGGCCGCCTGCCGCGCGCGCTGGTTCCGGCCCATGCTGCTACTACTCCACCCGTCAGTGTCGAGACGGCCAGTTGGCGGAGTGAGCAGTGCGCGCGAAAACGCTACGTAGGCGCGCCCCCACTCCTGCGTGACCCACTTTCATGGGCGACCATACGGGTTGGTGCACGGACCAAGGTCAAGCTCGAAGGCTGGATGGCGATGCGAGTCACGATGCGGTGGCGGCCGGCGGCTTCCACACGCCCGGGCTCGGGTCGGGGCAGTCCTGGCTCGGAATCTGCTCGACCATGTCGACCAGCGTCGAGTGCAGCGAGGTCAACCTGGTCAGTTCCGTGTTGATCTCGTCCAGACGGGCACGCATCAGGCGTGCGGCGTCCCCACACGGGCACACGCCCGTGTCCCTGATGTTCAGCAGCTCGCCGATCTCACGAAGCCGAAGACCCAGCCGCTGAGCGCCCTGGATGAAGTGCAGGCGGTCGATGGCGCTCTCGTCGTAGCGCCGGTACCCGTCGGAGCTCCGCGGAGGTGGCGGCAACAGCCCGACCCGCTCGTAGTGGCGAACGGCGTCCGGGCTGGAACTGGCCGCGCGCGCGAGAGCGGCGACGGTCATGAGCTTGTTGCCCCTGGTCGGGACGCGATCCATGAGAACCTCCAGGGTCGGCGGACTCACTGCGCCAACGGTATAACACCTCCGCGTATTCCCGCCGACCCCTGCGTTCGACAGCCGTGTCAGAGACCATTGCCGAGCAGCGGACCGAACTCCTGTGCCGCCACGTCGACCGCCTCCTGTTGGCTCAGCACTCGGCCCACATAGGACGGTCGGCCGGCCAGGAACTCGTGCGCGAGCTCCGCGTCGCGGTGGAAGGCCGTGTGGCTGCAGGCCACCGCGATCGGTCCGTCGCAACCGGCGGCGGCGAGGACGACCACCGCCGTGGCCGGCTGCCACGTCCAGCACCCCTGTTCCCACCGGACGCGTATCTCGTCGGCGGTGACCGGGTCCGTCGACTCGATCGTCGCGGACCGGCGGGTCATCAAGGGGATGCCCAGCGCGTCCACCGCACACATCGCGGTCAGCGTCGGGCCGTCGGCCATCACCACCCGATGTGGCGACGGCCGGCCCGACAGCGGGTACGCGACCGCGACCGAGCCCGTCTCCGGATCGAGATGGGCGAGGTCCGCCTCGGCCAGCACCGCCATCGCGTCGTCGGCGGCGAGACCGAGCGACGCGGCGAGCGGCGCCAGCTCGGGCAGCGTCGGTGGCCGCCCGGCGCGCAGGAACAGCTCGAGCAGTCCTTTGTGGAACTGCCGGTCGGTGGCGGCCAGCTTCGCCTGGCTGGCCGCGATGCCACCGCGGGCGAGCGCGTCGATCGTGCCGGGCAGCACGTCGTCGAACGTCCTGATCGGGGACGTCATCCCGCGACCCCAGACTGGCTGACCGGCACCTTCGGCGACGAGCCCTGCTCGGGGATGTCGATGTCGACCCGCTGGAACCGGTTGGTGAGGAACGAGATCGGCACGATGAGGAAGCTGACGCCGAACCCGACCAGCATCACCGTCAGGCCCCACTGCGGTCCGCCGAAGGCCAGCAGCACGGCGTTGTACAACGTGAGCAGGACGGCGATGAACGCGAACGGCTTGCTCAGCCGGAAACTGCCGCTCCGGCCGCCGCGATGGCGACGCAGCCTCAGGTAGGCGATCGGCAACATGATGAAGACCAGCGTGTAGCCGACCGTCGCCGCGGCGACCAGCTGCACCACGTCGGTGCCGAACACCGCCAGCATGACGCCGATGACCAGCGCGTCCCAGACGATCGACCCCACCGGCGTGCCACGCTTGTTCACCTTGCCGAAGATCTTCGGCAGGTGCCGGTCCCGCGCCATCTGGTAGATCGTGCGGGAGGAGCCGATGATGAAGGTCTCCGCGCCGATGATCAACACCGCGGCCAGGCCGAGTCCGACGATGAGCTCGCCCGTCGGGCCGAGCACCACACCGCCGGCGCTGGCGAACACCTGGAACGGGTCGTTCTGCACGCCCTCGACGCCGACGAGACCGAACAGGGCGATCGGCACCGCGGAGAACGCGATGAAGGTGATGATCGCCGACAGCGACATGACCCGCTTCATGTAGCGCTCCGGGCGGGTGATCTCCGCGCAGATGGTCGAGGCCATCTCGGCGGCGTACGCCGCCCAGGTCGCGATGAAGCCCCACTTGAGGATGGACATGAAGACGTCCGACCCGCCCTCCGGTCCGCCCTCCGGGATCGACATCGGGAAGACCCCCGACAGGTGGAAGGTCTCCGGCTGGAACACCGGCGCGGTGACCAGGATCAGGATGACGACCGCGGCCACCGTCGCCAGCACCCCGTAGATCACGGTGGTGAGCTTGAGACCCATCGCGGTGATGACGTAGAGGACGGCGCCGATCAGCCCGGCCAGCACGATGGGTTCCACACTCGGCCAGAACAGGTCCCGCAGGTAGGTGGCGGCCAGGATCAGGTTGATGGCGATGCCCGGCGTCCAGGCGAACCAGTAGCACCACGAGGACAGCGCACCCAGCGAACGCGACCCGTTCGGCGTCGCGCGGTAGGCGAACTGGGCCGTGCCACCGGCTCGGCTCGGGAACCGGGACGCGAGCTCGGCGACCAGGAGGCACTGGATCCCACCGACCGCCGCGGTGACGGTCCACACCAGGATCGAGACGTTGCCGAGATCGACGGCCATCTCGCGCAACGACACGACGACCATCAGGGACGCGCCGGTGGCCACGAGGACCGCGACCCACCAGGAGGCCCTGACCGGGAGGCGACTGGTCCCGGGGAACAGCGAGTCGCCGCCGGCGGCTCCCTGCCCGTTCGACGAGTCCGACCCGGTCGCCAAGGCCACCTCTCCGCCTGTTCCTGACATGCTCGTTTCGCCCTTCCCTCGGTGCGGTACGCAGGCGCGTACCACCGGCCACCCCTCGAGGTGGCGGCTCGAATCGCCTGTTCAGTAGGCCGCGTTCGGCCCCGGTCGGTTATGCACGAATCGCACGATTTAGCCGCGCTGGCAACGGTGCGCCTGACACAACGCCTGACACACACTGGAATGCCCGGACCTGCGATACCCCATCGGCAGGGGCACGACGCTATGGCCGCGTGAGGGCGGGACGCAATCGAGTCGTTCCAAATCCACTGAGATGGCACAACGATCATCGTTTTTTCGCCCGCAACGACTCCGGAGCGTATTTGGATTACTCCAGTTGAATGAAGCGCAGGGCATCAGCTGAGCAAAAATGCAGGGTTGACTTGAAGCCTGCTTCAACCAGAACACTCAACCCTCGGCTGCCGACAAGCGAGACGCCCACGCGCGCAGCGTGGAGAACGAAACGCCGAGCCGAAAGGATGACGCCGACCAGAGGACCTCGATGAGCCGAATGGCCGCCGCCCGACCTTCTGCGCTACCCCGCAGCCGCGTGAAATCAGCAGGGGAACTGGACATAACAGACAGTCCGTCTTTACTTGGAGAACGCAAATGGCGAATCTACTGAAGAAGGCGTACAACGCCACCTGGGGCAAGTACGTTTTCGCCGGAATGTACGACAGGTTCCTGGCGAAGGTAGAGAAGTACGGCCTGTCCGAGAAGCGGGCGGAAATGCTGCAGCCGGCGTACGGCCGCACCATCGAGCTCGGCACCGGCACCGGGCTGAACCTGCCGCACTACCCCGACTCGGTCTCGGAGCTCATCCTGACCGAGCCCTACCCGCACATGGTCGTCAAGCTGGAGGAGAAGGTCCGCGACCACCCCATGCCGGTCCAGCTGACGGTGGCGGGTGCCGAGAAGCTGCCCTTCCCGGACGCGAGCTTCGACACGGTGGCCGCGGCGATGATCCTGTGCACCGTGCCCGATCCCGACGTGGTGCTCGCCGAGATCGAGCGCGTGCTCAAGCCGGGCGGCCAGTACCTGTTCCTGGAGCACGTGCGCAACCGGGACCCGCGCGTCGCACGCAAGCAGGACATCATCCAGAAGGGGTGGTACTGGTTCGGCAACGAGTGCCACTGCAACCGGCCCACCCTGCAGACGCTCCGCGAGTCGTCCCTGGAGATCGCGGAGCTCAAGGAGACCAAGATGCCGGGCGCCTGGGAGTTCATCGAGGCGATGGCGATCGGCCGGGCGGTTCGACCCCTGAACGGCGCGAGCGCGAGCGCCGGCGCGCCGGCACTGAAGAAGGTCACGGCTCCGGCCGACGCGGCCTGTGACGACCCGAACTGCAACTGACGCAGCCGGGTCCTGGTTGTCGCGGGCGCGGAGGACCTCCCCCCACTCCGCCCCGCGACAACCTTCGCGTGTCTCGGAATGGCCAGCCGGTGTCTCGGGTCGCGACGAGGGCCACGTGCTCGACCAGGGTGGCCAGGCTTCGGGTGATCCCGTCGCGGACCCGGTCGTCGTCGACCAGCCCCTGTGAGTCCACCATGGACGGCACCACCGGCGCCGACACGTTGATCCAGGCGGTCTGTTTGTCGCCGATCTCGATGCCGCCGACGGTCCAGTCCAGCAGGTTCTTGAACGACCCGGGCAGCGCGCCCGCGTATTCGGGTGTGCAGAGGACCAGGCCGGCCGACTCCGCGATGCGGGTGCGCAGGTCGATGACGGATTCGGGCAACGGATCGAGGTCGTCGTCCGGGTTGAAATGGGGCAGGTCGGCCATGCCCTCGTAGTCGACCCCGCGGAAACCGTCCGGCATGAGCGTTTTGGCCGTACGCAGCAGCGCCGAGTTGTTCGACGGACCGCGCAGGCTTCCGGAAATCATCATGATGTCCAACAGGTGGTCACTCCTCACCGCCGACAATTCGGCTTCCCGGGTCGGGCAGCAGCCGCGAGGCCTCGCACCCGCCATCGACGATTTCGACGGCTCGCGCGAAAAGGTCCGAATTGAACGGTCCGCGCAGATCCAGATATCCCGCGCAGTTGAACTGTGGATTCTCGGGCGCCAAGTCAACCTCGGACAGATCGAGAAATGCGCAGCACAGGACAAGGGCGCCACCCGTAGGTGGCGCCCTTGTCCTGGTTTGTCGGGTATCGCGGTCAGGCGCCGCCCGGCCGCTGCAGCGTGATCGACTCACTCGTGCTCGCCGTTCCGCAGCCGCAGCCGTCACCGCAGCCATCGCCGGCCGACTCCGCTTGCACGGCCGGCTCGACCTTCGCGGACGAACCGCAACCACAGCCGTCGCCGCAGGTATCGACAGCGGCCGGCGCGGCCACCGGCTCGGCCTTCGCCGAGGAACCGCAGCCACAGCTGTCGCCGCAGCCGTCACCGGCCGCCGAGTCGGCCACCGGCTCGGTCTTCGCGGACGAACCGCAGCCGCAGCTGTCGCCGCAGCCGTCACCGGTGGCCGCCGGCGCGGGGACCACGCTCGGCCTGCTCGCGCTCGCCTGGACCGCCGGCGCCTGCACCGTCTCCGGCTTGCGGCCCCGCAGCAGGCGCATGCCGTTGGCGATGACCAGTAGCGCGAACGCCTCGTTGACCAGCACACCCTGGATCAGGTTGAACGCCCCGGACACCGCGGCGACGACGAGCGCGGCGACCACCGTCAGCGCCACCACCATGTTCTGCGCGATGATCCGGTTCGCCCGCCGGGCCAGCGCGATGGTCTGCGGCAGCTTGGTGAGGTCGTCGGACATCAGCGCCACGTCGGCGGTCTCCATGGCGACGTCGGTGCCGACCGCGCCCATCACCACGGCCACGTTCGCGGTGGCCATCGCCGGGGCGTCGTTGACACCGTCACCGACCATCACGACGGTGCCGTGCTGGTTCTTCATCGCGGCGACGGCGGAGCTCTTGTCCTTGGGCATCAGCTCGGCCGAGACGTCCTCGACGCCGAGCTTGTCCGCGACCATCCGGGCCACCTTCTGCCGGTCACCGGTCAGCATGGTGGTGTGCGTGATGCCCAGCTCGCGCAGCTGGGCGATCGCCTCGACCGCCTCGGGCCGGGGCTGGTCGGCGAGCCCGAGCAGGCCGATCAACGTGCCGTCGGCGGTGACCGCGACCGGGGTGGACGCGGCGGACTCCACCTCGGCGAGCGCGGCCAGTGCCGCCTCGTCAGCCGAGTAGTCGCCGGCCCGGCCCACGCTGATCCGCTTACCGTCCACAGTGGCCTCGGCACCCACGCCGACCACCATCCGCGCGTCCTCGGCCGGCCGGATGGCCACGCCGCGGTCACGTGCGGCGTGCACGATCGCCTCCGCGATCGGATGCGTCGCCGTGGACTCCACCGCGGCCGCCAGCCGCAGCAGTTCTTGCTCGTCGTGGCCGGCGAGCGGGTGCACGCCGGTCAGCTGCGGACGGCCGAGGGTCAGCGTGCCGGTCTTGTCGAACGCCACCGCGCGCACCCGGGTGAGCAGCTCGAGGTAGGCGCCACCCTTGATCAGGACGCCGTCGCGGGCGGCCCGCGACACGGCGGCGATCACGCTCGCCGGCACCGAGACGACCAGCGCACACGAGCAGGACACGATCAGTACGACCAGCGCGCGGTACCACGCGTCCTGGAACGTCAGCCCGAACACCGTGGGGCCGAGCAACGCCATCACCACGGCGAGACCGATCATCACCGGGGTGTAGATCATGCCGAACTTCTCGGCGAAGCGCTGGGCGCTGCCGCGGTTCTGCTGGGCCTCCTCCACCTCGTGGATGACCCGTACCAGGACCGCGTCCTCGAACCGCCTGGTCACCCGGACCCGGAGCGCCCCGTCACCGTTGAGCGTGCCGCCGTAGACCGGCTCGCCCGGATAGGTCTCCTGCGGCATCGACTCGCCGGTGATGGCCGAGTTGTCCACCCACGAGTTGCCCTCCACCACGACGCCGTCGGTCGGCAGCCGGGCACCGGGGCGCACCAGGACGACATCGTCGACCTGCAGCTCCTCCACAGCGACGGTCTCCGCGTACCCACCGGGGGCGAACCGCTCGGCGCGCCGTGGGGTCAGGTCCATCAGGTTCTGGATCGACCTGCGCGCCCGGTCGGCGACGAACGTCTCCAGCACCGCGCCGAGGGAGAAGATCACCACGACGTAGCCGCACTCGACCACCTTGCCCAGTGGCAACGCGCCGGCCACCGTGACGACCAGCAGCGCGTTGATGGACAGGCGGCGGTTCTTCAGCATGTTCCACGCGTTGCGAGCGGGATAGATGATGCCTGCCGCGATGGCCACGGCCGCGAGCGCGCGGGCGAGCGTGGAGTCGACCGCGATCCGGTTGGTGACGTTCGCGGCGATCATGAAGACGATGGCGATGCCGAGCAGCACCATCGGCGGGCGCAGCCACCACTTCTGCCGCTTGACCGCGTCCTCCTCGACCGCGGCCGGCTGTTCCGGCTCCAGCACGAGGCCGCCGGCCGCGGCGGTCTTGAGGACGTCGACGTCCTTGAGGCTGCGCGGCGCCTCGATCGCGACTACGCCGGAGGCCGAGAGCACGCGCACCTCGCGCACGCCTTCGACCCGGCGCAGCGGGGTCAGATCGCTCGCGCATTCGACACAGCCGGACACGAGCCGGTAGCGGCGGACCTCGAGGTCCGCCTCGACCGGCGTCTCCGGCCTGTTCGAAACGGAGGATTCGGTCACTGCTGTCACCAGTCCTGTTCGTGTTCGAGAGATTCCTTCGACCAGCGACCCTAAAGGTTGGTGCGGACACCAAGGTCAAGGAAAACGGCCGCCTGACCTCCCGCTGGCCGGCCCTCGACCCGTCCGATCACGGTGCGGTGCCCCATGGTTCGATGAGCCGCCCCGAACCGGGGAACAGCAACCAGTTCGCATGGAGGAACACGACTTTGTCCGCTCCAACCGCCTTACGACGCGCGGCCGGCCCGACCTTCGCCACCGCGGCACTGATCGTCGCCGCCGTGGTCGGCCCGCAGGCCGCCTCGGTCGACACAGCGTCGTCCGACAGCGCTCTTTCCTCGTGCGCCATCGGCATGATCCCGCTGACCAACCAGAACACCTGGCTGCGGTCCGAGCCGGGGTTCACCACGGTCGTCTACACCCTCGACGCCGGCCGCGCCTTCCGCATCTCGGCCGGCCCCGTGGTCGCGGACGGCCTCGTCTGGTGGTTCGGGCACGGCAACGACACCGGCAACGCCTGGGCGCCGGAGCAGAACCTCACCTGCGCATGAGCTCGTGAGGGCCACCTCCGTGGAGGTGGCCCTCACGACATGTCAGTCGGACCGCGGGTGGCGGGTCAGCCGGTGACCAGGCTGAGGCCGTACGCCTGCAGGATCGGGTTCACCGGCTGGAAGTAGCACGTGAAGCTGTTGCCACCGGACACCACGCCCTGCGCCTGGCCGTTGGAGATGAACGCGCCGCCGGAGTCGCCCGGCTGGCACAGCGCGTTCGTCGCGGTCAGGCCGGTCACGGTGCCCTGCGGGTAGTTCACGGTCTGGTTCTTCGCGCCCATGGTGCCCTGCGTGACGCCGGTCGTGGAGCCGGACTTGCTCACCGGCGCACCCTCGGCGGCCTCTTGCGAGCCGGCCACGCCGCCCACGCCGGACACCTGGCCGACCGGGTTCCAGTCGCCGCTCGTCTGCACCCACGCGTGGTCCGCGCCCGGGAACTGCGAGCCGCCCCACTGGCCGAGCGGGGAGCCGTTCTTGGTCAGCGCGCCGCCGCCGGTGAGGACCTCGCAGTGGCCGGCGGTGACGAAGCCGCCGGCGACCGAGAAACCGACCGAGCAGCGGGACGAGCCGATGTTGTAGGCCTCGCCGCCCAGGATGTCGGCGAACAACTGTGGCACCTCGGCCGATTCCGTGATGCGCACGCCTTCGATGCCGACGGAGGCGGCGAAGTCCCGCGCCGCGGCCTCGGTGCCGGGCAGCACGGTCATGTTGATCGTGTTGTGGCGCACGTCGGTGCCCCACACGGTCACCGAGTCCGGCGCCTTCGCCTCGATGTCGTTCAGGTCGGCGACCATCGCGTCCAGCTCGGCGACGCTCTGGTCGACCACCTTCGCCTCGGCGCCGGTCTTGGTCACCTCGGCCGTCTTCGCGGCATCGGTCACCGCGACGACCAGCTGACCCTTCTCCATCCAGGCACCGCCGAAGTCGTCGCCGAGCTTCGCGTCGAGGGTCTGTGCGGTCGTGGACATGGCGAGCGCGCCCATCGGCGCCGGCGGCGCCGCGTTGGCCGACGTGCTGAGCGGCACCGCGATGGCGATGGCCAGCACGCCCGCACCAGCGAGCACGGTCGATTTCTTGAGGGTCACAGGACGTCTCCTTTGCAGGGGTGTCATCACTGGGATGAACATGAAGACGACTGACAGTGACCTCGTTATAACGATCCGTATCGATCTGGACAAGAGCCCCGCCGAAAGTCCCGACTAAAGTATTCGGGCATCCCGGTGACGACTCTCCCGGAACTTCCAGCGCACCTCGGCGAACTGCTGTCGAGCGCGTGCCGTCCTGACCTGCGCCTCCCCCGGCAGGGTGAGGCGGCGGCAGCCGTGTCACGTTGCCGGTCGAGGTCGCGATGCATCGACTACGCCCGACTGTGCGGCGTGGCGAGGAGGCGCCCGATGGCTCCACACCTGGACCTCAACGTCATCGTCGTGGGTGAGGACCGGTTCACGCCGGCGCAGGCCACGCAGGTGAACGACTCCCTGACGGTCATGACGGGGATCTTCGCGGCGCGCGGCCCGGTGATCGGCACGGTCAACCGGTTCCGGATCACGTTCGCGGACGCGGGCACCCTGACGATCATCCGGAGCCTCGGCGACGCCCAGGCGCTGGCGGACCGGTGGTCGGTGAAGAACGACGCCCTCGACCTCTTCGTCGTCGCCGTCATGTCCGACCCGAAGGCCGACGGGTGGTCACCGGTCGGCGGGCCGTGCGACAAGCGCCGCACGAAGGGACTGCGCTCACCCGTGGTGTCCCTGAACGGCAACGCCGCGAACAGCGGGAACACGTTCGCGCACGAGGTCGGGCACTTCCTCGGGCTGCCGCACTGCGAGAAGGACACCTCGCTGTGCAACGACCCGGTGAACTTCATGAAGGCGTCGTCCAACTCCAACACCAGCGTCACGCAGCCGCAGGCCGACCGGATGCGCGGACACTGCTCGATCAGGCCGTGAGAATCGAGGCGACGTGCCACTCCCCCAACGCATCGACGACCTGCTCGCCGCCAAGGACGGCTTCAGTCGGGCGCAGCTCGCGGCGCTCGACGAGGGCGATCGCGTCGAGGTACTCCGCCGGGCACTCGATCCGGCCGACCCCAACCGGATCCGCACGATCGGCATCCTCGCGGCACTGGCCACGACCCACGCCGACGCACTCACCTCGCTCGGCCAGGCGGTCGGCGGCCTGCTGTCCGAAGTAGACGCCGATCCGTTCGCCATGGCCGCGGCGGTCGCCTCCGCCACCTCGCTGGGCCCGGCGGCCACCCCGCTGGTCGAGGCGGCCGCGTCGGCGCCGGACCCCGTCGTGGCACTCGCGGCCTGGCGGGCGCTCGGCCAGGTCGCCACGTCCGACTCCCTCGACCGGCTCGCGCAGGCGGCACCGCCACCCGGTGACGTGGTGGGCGACCAGGCCGCGTTCACCCTGTCGGTGATCGCCTACCGAGCCGGTGTCACCGGTTTCGAGCTGCCGATCCTGAACGACACCCACATCATCGCCCTCTCCGACCAGGCGGAGCTCTTCTCGATCAACCGGTCGGCCACCACCGACGCCGACTTCGAGCTGCTCGCCAACTGCTCGAGCGGCGACCTGTACCTGCTGTCCCCCGCCCGCGAGGCGACGACCACCATCGACTGCGGCCCCGACCATCTGTTGGTATGCCTCGATCCGGACATCCAGGCGGGCATCCCGTTGACAGTCCGGCAGGCACCGGCGCTCGCCGGCATCGTGCTGGTGCGCGACCCGCAGGAGGCCGGCTTCTCCGTGCGGTACCTGATCCTCACCCAGCCCGACGGCATCGACGGCGCGCACATCACGCTGTACCAACCCGATGGCCAACCGGCCTACAACGGCCATCCCAACGAGGACGAGATCGTCGACGGCCGGATGAGCTTCCCGTTGTTCGCGGTGGACCGGCCGGGCGTCGCGCCGATCGCGCTGTCCTTGGACGTCGACGGAAACGGACTCGGGCTCGCCGCCGACCGCGTGGCCGCGACCGAGGTCGCGACCGATCGGTTGACACCAGACGAGGCCTAGCGGCGATCCACCTTCTGGGGACCGAAGGAGGACCCGTGGGAAAACCTGGCACCCGGCTGCACGCACACACGGTGCCGGCGCCGGTCAGTGCGCTGGCCTGGCACCCGGACGGCCGGCACCTGCTGGCCGTCGGAACCGTGGACAGCGCGACGTTCCCGGGCAGAGGCATGCTGGCGATCGTCGACACCCACGACGCCGGCCCCCCACAGCTGGTCGCGCGTGACGACCCGCCCACCCACGGCCTGGCGGTCAGCCCCGACGGCCGGTTCCTCGCGATCGGCGGCAGGAGCGCCAAGGGTGTGCTCACGATGCCGAAGGGCGAGACCCGTTGCGTCAACCCGGAGATCGCCGTCGCCGATCGCGTCGCGTACAGCCCGGACGGGCGGTTCGTCGCCTCGATCGGCTGGACCACCGGGTTCGTCAGCGACACGCAGGCCTGGGTCTACGACGCGGCGACCGGGGAGACCGTGTGGCGGGTCAAGGGCGAGTTCGACCAGCACCACCAGATGCTGTCGCTGGCCTACAGCCCCGACAGCAGGTTCCTCGCCGCGATCATCAACGCCGAGGCGTTCCTGTTCGACGCCGTCACGGGCGAGGCGCTGCGAACCCTGCCGCAGTTCGTGTTGTCGGTCGTGTTCACCCCGGACTCGCGGTTCCTGGTCGCGGGCCTGTCCGACGGGCGCTGCGTCCTGGTGAACATCGAGGCCGACACGGTGCGCGAGGGGAGGGTGCACGCCCAGGCCGGCGTGGGCGCGGTGGCGGCCAGCCCGGACAGCCGATGGGTCGCGGCGGTCGTCGAGCAGGGCCCGGCGGTGCTCAGCACCCAGACCGGGGAGCTGCGCTTCGGCCCCCGGCCCGATCTCAGCGAGTGCACCAGGGTGGCCTACGGACCGGACCTGCGGATCATCGCGGTCAACCAGATCCCAGGCCCAGTCCCACGACCCGGCGTCGCGGTGCTCGACGCCGCGACCGGTCGGGACGTCTGGGCCGACCAGTCCCCGGACCTCGCCACCGAGGTCGCGTTCAGCCCGGACGGCAGCCGAGTCGCCGTCGGCGGCATCAGTCCTGACCTCCAGGGCTTCCTGCGCGTCTACGACACCGGCGCCGAGCAGGGGCGGATCACGCTCGGCAGCGCGGTGACCGACCTCGCGATGTCACGTTCGGCCGAACCGGTGGTGGCGGCCGCGAGCAAGGACGGAACGGTCCGCTCCTACCGCGTGCGAACCGGCGGTGATCCGCTGGTGGAAGCCGTCCATCCCAGCCCGGTCACCTCGGTGGCGATCAGCGCGGACGGGCTGTTCCTGGTCACCGGCTGCGTCGACGGCAACGCCCGGATGATCAAGTTGCTGTTCGGCACGGTGTGGGAGGTCGACCACGGCCAGGCGGTGAACGCCGTCGCGATCAGTGCGGCCGGCGACCTGGTCGCCACGGGCTGTGCGGACCGCACCGCGCGGATCCTCGCTGTCTCCGACGGTGCTGAGCGGGCTCGGTGTGCCCACCAGGGCGGCGTCAGCACCGTGGTTTTCGGCCCGGACGGCACCGTCCTCGCCACCGGAAGCAACCGGACGACGACGATCGTCGAAGTCGCGTCCGGAGGGGCGCCGCACTCCGTCACCGGTGCCGGCCGGGTGCGGGCGCTCGCGTTCGACAGCGTCGGCCTGCTCGCCACCGGCAACGAGGACGGCCGGGTGCAGGTGCTCGACCCGTCGTCGGGCGCGGTGCCGGGCACGGTCACCCACCCGCGCCCGGTCGCCGCGGTCGCGTTCCGTCCGGATGGGACTCAGCTCGCGACCGGCGGCGCCGACCGGACCGTGCGGATCTCGCAGATGAGCGGCGGGGTACCGGCCGAGGGGATCACGCTGACGTTGCCCGCCCCGGTCGTCGGCCTCGCGTTCCACCCGGTGGCCCCGGCGCTGGCGGTGCTCACCGAGGCGCCGACGGCGTCGGTCTTCGAGACGGAGAGCGGGGTCGAGCTCTTCCGGCTGGGACACCCGGCCCCGGTCAACGACCTGGCCTTCACCGCTGATGGCCCTTCTCGTCACGGCGTGCGAGGACGGCGTGCTGCGGGTGTTCGACGGGAGGACGTCATGAGCTACCTGGGTGTCGACGTTGCCGTGGCCAGCGCATCGGTGATGTGTTCGACGCTCTCGTAGGTCTTGGCGGGCAGGTCGTACAGTTCCCGGCGGGTGTGCACGTCGGCTCCGTAGATCTCGGCGCAAGCCGTGATCTGCCACTTCTCCGCCGGGTAGGAAAGTCCGTCGAGGATCTCCGACAAGGTGCGCTCTGCGTCCATGGTGTCCATGTAGTGGTTCTTCCCGCCTGAACCGCCCGTCAAACGCCTGTTAGGTTGCCCGGGTGCTGTCCTTCACGCAGGTCGACGTGTTCACCGACGAGCTCCTGTTCGGCAATCCAGTCGCCGTGGTGCACGGTGCCGACGGGCTGAGCACCGAGCAGATGGCCGCGTTCGCCCGCTGGACGAACCTCAGCGAGACCACGTTCCTGCTCTCCCCCACCGACCCGGCCGCCGACTACCGGCTGCGGATCTTCACCACCGCGCGGGAGCTGCCCTTCGCCGGGCACCCGACGATCGGGTCCGCCCGCGCGTGGCTCGCGGCCGGCGGCGCGCCGAAGTCCGGTGGCAGGCTGGTCCAGGAGTGCGGTGCCGGCCTGGTTTCCTTGCGCGCCAACGGAAGTCGGCTCGCCTTCGCGGCGCCGCCGCTGCTGCGCGACGGACCCGTCTCGCCTTCGACGCTCGGAGCGGTCGCCGCCTCGCTCGGTCTCGCGCCGGACGACATCGTCGACGCCCAGTGGGCCGACAACGGCCCCGGCTGGGTCGCGGTGCTGCTGGCCGACGCCGAGGCGGTGCTGGCCCTGGCGCCCGACCCCGCGGCGTTCGTCGAGTACACCACCGTCGGCGTTGTCGGCCCGCACCCGCCGGGCGCTGCCGCGGACTTCGAGATCCGAGCGTTCGTCGCGGACGACGCCTTCTTCGAGGACCCGGTGACGGGAAGCCTGAACGCCGCGATCGCGCAGTGGCTCATCCCGGCCGGGAAGGCGCCGGCCACCTACACCGCCGCACAGGGCACGAAACTCGACCGCCGCGGCCGAGTCCACATAGAACAGTCCGACGGCGAAATCTGGATCGGCGGCGACACCGTCATCGGCATCACCGGCACCGTCGACCTCTAGCGGCATTTCACAACGAGCGGATTACGGCCCGTAACGCGGCGCACTCGCTTCCCGACATTTCGCAGCGTCATGGCTTCAGCTGTGTCACCACCGGGAGGCGTCATGCCAGAAGGTGCCGAAAAGGATCCCTCCACCGGAAAGAATGGCGACCAGCAAGGCGCCAAGCCTGACGGTGCACCGATAGGTGTCACCACCACGGTGACGTTGATCGTCGGCGTCTTCGCGGTCCTCGGCATTTCCGGTGACTATCTTCCTCGGCTGGTGCGCGACGACCCGGACGCCGTGTCGGTCGTCGTGAACATCGCACTGGCCGGCGCGGTGGCGATCGCGATCGGCGTGGCGGTCGGCTCCTTTCCCTCCGACAAGCAGCGCTGGTGGCACCATCTCAGCCGATGGCTCGCGATCGCCGGTGCGCTCGTCGTTCTGGGAGCGGCCTTTCGCGCGGTGGATGTGGGTACCGACAGCATGCGCAACCGCGAGCAGCCGAGGGTGGCGTTGTCCGCGCAGACGGAGGGCAATACCGTCACCCTCACCGTCGATGCCAGCGGCTCCGGCCTGCCGCCGGAAGACGCTATGCTCGTACAGCTCATCGGGCTCGAGGATTTGTCCGACCCGCTGCAGAGCGAACGTGGGACGTGCGAGCAGTCTCAGGTCGAGCGGGCTATCGAAGACGGGTCGTCGGACCGGCTGCTCGCCTGGGAACGCCTAGGCCCGGACAGCAACGGCACCGTCCGCGGGACGATCAAGGTCGAGGTCACGGCGAACGCGTTCGAAGGCATCTGCGCGTTCGGCGCACTCGCGGACGACAGCCGGCTTCGCACAGCCGATCTGAACACTCTCAGGGCGACCGCGACCTACATTCGGATGAATCCCGTCACAACAACTGCGTCGACAACGTCGAACGCACCCGCGACGGTTTCCCGCTGAATTCAGTCCGCCCTGGCGCGCTCAACTCACTCCACGCCGAGCATGACCTCCGTCGACTTCACCAGGACGGTGACCTGCTTGCCGGGGGCCAGTTGGTTGCGTGTGGACAGACGGATGAACTGCTCTCCAAGATCCGTTGTGCGTTGACTGCCGCAGGTTATGCCGGCTCGGCGACTCCGGCCACCGGAGAAGACGACACCGACGCGGTCGGCAGCGAGACGATCACGGTCAGCCCGCCGCCCGGGGTGTCCTCCGCGCGGAGCGTGCCGCCCATGGCGTCCACGAACCCCTTCGCGACGGACAGGCCGAGGCCGACTCCTGCCATGGCGTCTCGGTCACCGAGCCGCTGGAACGGCTCGAACGCCGCGGCCGACTCGGCGGTCCCCTTCGGCAGCCCCCGGCCGTGGTCGACGATCCGCAGCTCGACCTGGTCGGCGTGGGCGCTGGCGCGGACCGCGACCGCCGGCTCGTCCGCGCCGGTCTCGCCGTCGCCGTCCACGTCGACCGCCCGGGGCACCGCCAGGACACCGTGCCGCAGCGCGTTGTCGACGATGTTTGCCACCACCCGCTCGAGCAGTCCCACGTCGGCCCGGACCCTCGGCAGGCACTCGTCCACGTCCACCCGAACGCGCGCTGGAGAGTCCACACCGGACAGCGCGCGAGCGACGACCTCGTCGTAGCCGACGGCCTTGAGCACGGGCCGGACCACGCCCGCGGCCAGCCTGGAGGAGTCGAGGAGGTTGTCGACCAGGCCGGTCAGCCGGTCGGCGGACTCCTCGACGGTGGCGAGCAGCGCCGCTGTGTCCTCTTCGGACAGCGTCAGGTCGGTCGCCCGCAGGCTGCCGACCGCCACCTTGATCGACGTGAGCGGGGTGCGCAGGTCGTGACCGACCGCCGACAGCAGCGCGGTCCGCAGCTTGGTCGCCTCCACCTGGTGGCGGGCGTCGGCCGCCTCGGTCGTCATCCGCTGCTGGCGCAACGCGAGCAACGCCTGCCCGGCGGCGGCCTCGAGGACACGCCGGTCCCGGGCCGGCACCTGACGGCCACGCAACGCCAGGTGTACGTCGGGCGTCACCGGGATGTCCACGTCGGCCTCACCCGGGTCGTGGCACGGATACTCACCGACGCTGGACACCCGGTCCCACGTGTCCCCGCCGCGGCTCTCCAGCAGCACCACCGAGGTGAGGCCGAAGTTCTCCCGCACCTTCTCCAGCAGCGTCGACAACGGTTTCGTGCTGGTCAGCACGATGCGGGCGTAGGAGGCGAGCAGCGCGGCCTCGGTGCGGGCCTGGCTCGCCTGCTCGGCCCGGCGGGCCGCGCGGTCGACGACCACCGCGACCATCACCGCCACGAGCGCCATGACCACCAACGTCAGCGCGTTCTCCGGGTCGGCGACGGTCAGCGAGTACAGCGGCGGCACGAAGAAGTAGTTCAGCAGCAGGGCACTGAGCACCGACGCGAACAGCGCGGGGCCGATCCCGCCCACCAGCGCCACGAGCACCAACGCGAGGAAGTAGTCGACCACGTCGGTCGAGGTGTTCAGCTCCGCGCGCAGGAGCGCGCCGGCGAGCGTCGCCAGGCCGGGCAGGACGAGCGCGAGAGCCCACCCCAGCAGCTTGCGGGAACGGCTGAGCGCACCGCGCGCGTGTCGGGTGCGCCGGTGGCCGCCCGCGGACTGCTCGTGGGTGACCATGTGCACGTCGATCGACCCGGACCGCTGCACGACCGAGGCGCCGATGCCCTCGTCGAACGCGCGTGCCCACCGGGACCGGCGCGAGGTGCCGACCACGAGCTGGGTGGCGTTGACGCCGCGGGCGAAGTCGAGCAGCGCGGTCGGCACGTCGTCGCCGACGACGGTGTGGAAGGTGGCACCGACGTCGTCGGCGAGCAGCCGCAGGCGCGCCACCGCGTCCGGGCCGACGCCGGAGAGCCCGTCGCCGCGCAGGATGTGCAGCACCAGCAGCTCGGCGCCGGCGCGGGCGGCGACCCGGCGGCCGCGGCGGATCAGCGTCTCGCTCTCCTTGCCGCCGGTGATGGCGACGACGACCCGTTCCCTGGTCTCCCAGGTGTCGGTGATCTCCTTGTCGGCGCGGTACTTCTGCAGCGCGACGTCGACCTGGTCGGCCACCCACAGCAGAGCCAGCTCGCGCAGTGCGGTCAGGTTGCCCGGGCGGAAGTAGTTGCCCAGCGCCGCGTCGATGCGGTGCGCCGGGTAGACGTTGCCGTGTGCGAGCCGGCGGCGCAGCGCCTCCGGGGTGATGTCGATCAGCTCGATCTGCTCGGCGCGGCGGACGACCTCGTCGGGGACGGTCTCGTGCTGGTGCGCGCCGGTGATCCGCTCGATGACGTCGTTGAGGCTCTCCAGGTGCTGGATGTTGACGGTGGACAGCACGTCGATGCCGGCGTCGAGCAGCTCGTCGATGTCCTGCCAGCGCTTGGCGTTGCGGGAACCGGGGATGTTGGTGTGCGCCAGCTCGTCGACCACCGCGACCTCGGGCTCGCGGGCCAGGATCGCGTCGACGTCCATCTCGGTGAACCGCCGGCCGCGGTAGTCGAGCTCTCGGCGGGGCACGACCTCCAGGCCCGGCAACAGGTTCGCGGTCTTGGCCCGCCCGTGCGTCTCGACCAGGCCGACCACGACGTCGGTACCCCGCTCGAGCCGGCGAGCCGCCTCCCCCAGCATCGCGTAGGTCTTGCCGACGCCGGGGGCGGCGCCCAGATAGATCCGCAGCTCTCCCCTGCTCACCCGGCCTACCTTCTGGCGGCCTGGACCGCGAGGTTGAGCGTCAGCACGTTCACCCCGGGATCGCCGAGCACACCGAGATCGCGGCCGGACGTGTGCTCCTCGATCAGCGCGCGCACGTCGTCCTCGGCGAGCCCGTTGACACGCGCAACCCGGCTCGCTTGCAGCCGCGCATATGCCGGACTGATGTCGGGATCGAGGCCGGACGCGGACGCGGTGACCGCGTCGGCCGGGACCGCGGACTCGGGAACAGCCTCCCGCGCGGCGACGACCTCCCTGCGCTGCTTGATCACCGCGACGAGCTCCTCGTCGAAGGCGCCCTTGTTGGAGGCGCCCGAAGTGGACGCGTCGGCCGGCCCGAGATCGTCGGACGCGGTGGCAGACGGCCGGTTGTGGAACCAGGGGTCGTGGTTCGGGTCCTTCGCGACCGGGTCGATGCCGATCAGGTCGGAGCCGACGTCGCGTCCGTCCACGGTGACGACCGAGCCCTCGGCGTTGGCCTGGAGTCCGGGGAGCCGGCTCACGACCCACACCCCGAGCGGGTAGAGCACGCCGAGCAGGACGGTGAGCGCGAGCAGCACCCGCAGTCCCGCGAGGGTTTGCTTCACGAGCGAGTTCATGGGTCACATTCCCGGGATGAGTCGGACCAGCAGGTCGATGAGCCAGATGCCGATGAACGGCGTGACGACACCGCCGACGCCGTAGATCAGCAGGTTGCGCCGCAACAGCGACGACGCACTGGACGGGCGGTAGCGCACACCGCGCAGGGCCAGCGGGATCAGTGCCACGATGACCAGCGCGTTGAAGATCACCGCGGACAGGATCGCCGAGCTCGGCGATCCCAGGTTCATCACGTTCAGCTTGTCCAGCTGCGGGAAGATGCCCGCGAACATGGCCGGCAGGATGGCGAAGTACTTCGCCAGGTCGTTTGCCACGCTGAACGTCGTGAGCGCGCCGCGGGTGATCAGCAGCTGCTTGCCGATCTCGACGATCTCGATCAGCTTGGTCGGGTCGGAGTCCAGGTCGACCATGTTGCCGGCCTCCTTGGCCGCCATGGTTCCGCTGTTCATCGCGACGCCGACGTCGGACTGGGCGAGCGCCGGGGCGTCGTTCGTGCCGTCGCCGGTCATCGCGACCAGTCGGCCGCCCTCCTGCTCCTTGCGGATCAGCGCCATCTTGTCCTCGGGCTTGGCCTCCGCGAGGTAGTCGTCCACACCGGACTCGTCCGCGATCGCCTTCGCGGTCAGCGGGTTGTCCCCGGTGATCATGACCGTGCGGATGCCCATCGTGCGCAGCGCGTCGAACCGCTCCCGCATCGCCGGCTTGACCACATCGGACAGTCGGATCACGCCGAGCACCACGTCGTTCTCCGCCACGACGAGCGGGGTGCCGCCGGCCGCGCTGATCTCGCCGACGATCCGCTTGGTCTCCGGCGTCTGCGGGAAGCCGCTCGCGGCGCCCTTGCGGAGCTTGCGGCTTCCGATGTCGATGCCGCTCATGCGCGTCTGTGCGGTGAACGGGACGTACTCGGCGGCCTCGGTCAGCTCCACCGGCCCGCCGCACAGCTCGAGCACGCTGCGTCCCTCGGGCGTGCCGTCCGCGAGACTCGCGAGCCGTGCGGCCTCCTCGAGCCGTTCGATCGGCGTGCCCGCGACCGGGATGAGCTCTGTGGCCCGGCGGTTGCCGAAGGTGATCGTGCCGGTCTTGTCCAGCAGCAGCGTGGACACGTCCCCGGCCGCCTCGACCGCACGGCCGGAGGTGGCCAGCACGTTGCGCTGCACCAGGCGGTCCATCCCCGCGATGCCGATCGCGGAGAGCAGCGCGCCGATCGTCGTCGGGATGAGACAGACGAGCAACGCGGTCAGCACGATCACCGACTGCGGACTGCCCGAGTAAACGGCGATCGGCTGCAGGGACACGACGGCGAGCAGGAAGATGATCGTCAACGTGGACAGCAGGATCGTCAACGCGATCTCGTTCGGCGTCTTCTGCCGGGTCGCGCCCTCGACGAGCGCGATCATCCGGTCCACGAAGGACTCGCCCGGCTTGGTGGAGATCCGTACCACGATCCGGTCCGACAGCACGGTGGTGCCGCCGGTGACCGCGGAGAAGTCGCCGCCCGACTCGCGGATCACCGGCGCGGACTCGCCGGTGATCGCCGACTCGTCGACGGTGGCGATGCCCTCGACGACGTCGCCGTCGCCGGGGACGACCTGGCCGGCCTCGACCACCACGAGGTCGCCGATGCGCAGGTCGACGCCGGGCACCGTCTCCTCGGAGCCGTCGCCGCGCAGCCGGCGGGCCAGGGTCTCCTTCTTGGTGCGCCGCAAGGTCTCCGCCTGCGCCTTGCCCCGGCCCTCGGCGACGGCCTCGGCGAGGTTGGCGAACAGGACGGTGAACCAGAGCCACAACGCGACGCCGACGGCGAACACGCCTGGGTCGGCGAGCGCGAACACCGTTGACAGCAGCGAACCGACCCACACGACGAACATGACGGGGTTGCGGAGCTGGTGGCGGGGGTCGAGCTTGCGCAGCGCGTCCGGGAACGAGACCACCAGCTGGCGTAGGTCGAACACGCCGGCGCCGATGCTGCCGGTCTTGTCCGCGTGGCGGTGCCGCGCGTCCAGCGGGTTGCGCTGCGGGGTTTCGGTGGTGATGCTCACGCGAGTGCCTCCGCGATCGGGCCGAGAGCGAGGGCGGGGATGAAGGTGAGCGCCGCGACGAGGACGATCGTGCCCGTCAGCAGCGACGCGAACAGCGGACCGTGAGTCGGCAGGGTGCCCGCCGTGGCCGGCACCTTCCTCTGCGCGGCCAGCGAACCGGCGAGGCAGAGGACCGCGACGATCGGGACCAGCCTGCCGAGCAGCATGCAGATGCCCAGCGAGGACTGGAACCACGGGCTGGTGACCGTGATGCCGGCGAACGCGCTGCCGTTGTTGTTGGCCGCCGACGCGTAGGCGTAGAGGACCTCCGACCAGCCGTGGACGCCGGAGTTGCCCATATAGCCGGGGGTTCCGGACAGCATGATCGCGATCCCGGAGCCGACGAGCACCAGCGTCGGCATGGCGAGCATCGCGATGGCGGCGGTGGTCACCTCGCGGCGGCCGAGCTTCTTGCCGAGGTACTCCGGGGTGCGCCCGACCATGAGGCCGGCGAGGAACACGGCGATGATCGCCATGACCAGGATGCCGTACAGCCCGGTACCGACACCGCCGGGAGTCATCTCGCTGAACAGCATGTTCAGCAGCACCCCGCCGCCGCCGAGGCCGGTGAGGCTGTCGTGCGCGGCGTTGATCGCGCCGGTCGACGTGCCGGTCGTGGCGTTCGCGAAGAGTGCCGAACCGGCGATCCCGAAGCGGACCTCCTTGCCCTCCATGGCGGAACCCGCGAGCAGCGCGGCCGGGCCGTTCGGGTGCGCCTCGGCCCACCAGATCACGGCGAGCATCGCGCCCCACAGCACACCCATCACCGACAGCAGTGCGTAGCCCTGCCTGCGGTTGCCGACCAGCGTGCCGAACGTCCTCGTGAGACAGACCGGGATCACCAACAGCAGGAAGATCTCGACCAGGTTCGTGATCCCGTTCGGGTTCTCGAACGGGTGCGACGAGTTCGCGTTGAAGATGCCGCCGCCGTTGGTGCCCAGCTCCTTGATCGCCTCCTGGCTGGCGGCGGGCGCGAGCGCGATCGTGCTCGACGAACCGTCCGGGTTGGACACGATGACGCCGGACGTCAGGCTCTGCACGACGCCGAGCGCGATCAGCACGATCGCGAACACGAACGCCATCGGCAGCAGGATGCGGACCGTGGCGCGGACGAGGTCGACCCAGAAGTTGCCGAGCCGGTCCGTCGCCGACCGGGTGAAGCCGCGCACCAGGGCGATCGCCACGGAGATGCCGACCGCGCCGGAGACGAAGTTCTGCACCGTCAGCCCGAGCAGCTGGACTGTGTGCCCCATCACGACCTCGGGCACATAGGACTGCCAGTTGGTGTTGGCCACGAAGCTGATCGCGGTGTTGAACGCGATGCCCGGGTCGACCGCGCCGCGGCCGAAGTCGAACGGCAGCAACGGTTGCAGCCGCTGGATCAGGTACAGCAGCACGATCGACACGAACGAGAAGCCGAGCACGCCGGCCGCGTACACGGGCCAGCGCTGCTCGGAGTCCGGGTCGACCCGGACCGCCCGGTAGACGACCCGCTCGACGGCGAGGTGGCGCCTGTCGGTGAACACCCGCGCCATGTAGTCGCCAAGCGGCTTGTACACCGCGGCGAGGAGCGCGAGCAGGATGCCGACCTGCAGGAGGCCGGCGAGAGTGGACGACATCAGAACTTCTCCGGACGGATGAGGGCCACGAACAGGTAGACGATCAGCAGCAGCGCGAGCACGCCACCGACCACGTTGGCCAGGACTCCCACATCGCTCACAGCTTCTCCAACCCGCGCAACGTCAGCGCCAGGATCAGAAAGCCGGCGACGAGCAGCACGGCGTACGCCAGATCGGCCATCGGCCGATGCCCCTTCCACACCGGGCCACCACGACGGCGACCGAACGACGCGAGTGTGGACCTGGCTGCTGGGCGGCGGTACGTGCTTGACGGGACCTTGACGGCGCGCCGTTCCGCGTTGACGAAATCCATACGCGGGGGTGGCGTGCGCCACGGAACCGCCGCCGCACACCATCCAGAGTGGACGCTCGGGCGGCGGGTCAGCGGGTCATCGGCACGGCGGTTGGTACGGCAGGTTCTGGAAGTGCTCCCGCCACTGGGCCGCGGAGATCCTCGGGTGCGCGATCGTGCAGATCCGCTTCGCCACCTCAGCCACATCCAGGTGCCGGCGGCCGGCTCGCGGGGGTTGTCGATGTTCCACAGCCGGACGGTTCGGTCGCCGGCGAGGACCGCGAGCAGGCGACCGTCCGCGGAGTAGACCGGCGGCGGACCGATCGCCTGGAACCTGCTGTCCACCTTGACCCGCGGGCGGAACACGGTCAGGACGTCCGGCTTCCGCGGATCGCGGATGTCCAGCAGCTCGATCTCCCTGGTGTCGTTGCGGAAGACGGTCACGGTGCGACCGTCGGGGCCGAACGAGGCGACCGTGCTGTAGGGCTCGACCGGACCGCGAGAGTTCTGGTCGTGACCGGCGCGTCGAGGTCCCAGAGCTCGAAGGAGCTGCCGCGTGCCACGGCCAGCAGGGTGCCGCTGGGATGGACTGCCAGGTCGTCCACGGAGTAAGGCGCCAGATCGTCGACTGCCTTCGGGTGGTACGGGTCGGCGCCGACCAGCCCGCCCACACTCCCGTCGAGCGCTCCGGCGGTTAGCGCCACGCTGGCCGGCCTTGCGCTGTTTCGCACCGGTACTGGCAGGAACACGCATGGTCGGCGTCGAGCCGGGTCGGTGGCCGCGAGTGGCGGTTACGGTCGAGCGGGCGCCCAGCCACCGGCACGGCATTTCACGACGAGAGGATCTTCATGGCTGACATCGCCGTCATCGGCGCGGGCATCTCGGGGCTGCACCTGGTCCTGCGACTCCAGCAGGCGGGGGTCTCGACCACGGTTTACACCGACCGCGCCCCCGAACAGATGGCCTCCGGCCGTCCCACCACGCTCACGCTGCGCTGGCACAACACCCGGGAGCGGGAGCGGGCGCTGGGCGTCGAGCACTGGGAGCGCGCGGACCTCGACGTGTACGGCATCAACGTCAACATCGAGGACGAGCCGCCGCTGCGGTTCTTCGGGCGACTGGAGGCGCCCGGCACCGGCGTCGACTTCCGGGTGTACCTGCCCGCACTGCTCCAGGACTACGTCGACCGCGGCGGCAAGGTCGAGGTCACCGAGTTCGACGTGCCGACCATCGACCGGCTGGCGGGTCGCCACGATCTGGTGGTCGTCGCGACCGGACGGCGGACGTTCGCGGACCTGTTCTCCCGCGTGCCCGAGCGCTCGCCCTACACCTCGGCGCCGCGCCGGCTGTTCGGCGGACTGTTCCGCGGCATCGCGCCGAGCGACCCGTCCGGGATCCACCTCCAGCTCATTCCGGGCGCCGGAGAGATCTTCTCGGTGCGTCAGCTCAGCCTGGACGACGAGCTCGTGCACGGCATGGTCGTCGAGGCGGAGCCCGGCGGACCGCTGGAGCCGCTGACGAACGCCTCCCTGGCCGCCGATCGCGCGGCCCTGCGCACGACGCTGCTGGACACGCTCGCCCGGTACGCGCCGCTGCTGCGCGAACGGATCGACGAGAAGGAGTTCAACCTGACCCGCCCGGACGACTTCCTGCAGGGCGGCCTCGTGCCGGTCGTGCGCGAGTCGTGGGCGACGCTGCCGAGCGGCGGGCACGCGCTGGCACTGGGCGACGCCTGGGTGCTCAACGACCCGCTGGCCGGGCAGGGCGCGAACCTCGGCTCGCGGTGCGCCTTCGCCCTCACCGAGATGGTGCTCGAGGACAAGCCGTTCGACGAGACGTTCCGCGACCGCGTGGCACGGCGCATGTGGGAGCTGGCCGAGCCGGTCGTGCAGTGGTCGAACCAGGCCGTCGGCCCACCCGCGGATGGGATGGTGGAGATCCTGGGTGCCGCCGGTGCGGACCCGCGGGTGGGCGACGCGTTCGTGGCGAACTTCGACCATCCGGAGGCGCAGTGGGACGCGCTGCGCTCACTGGAGGGCACCCGGGCGTGGATCGAGGACGTCAAGGGTCTGCAGCGCACTCGGTAGGTCCTGGCCGAGGTGACCGTGCCGAGGTGGTGGTCTGGTCGGGCTTCGTCAGCCCGGCCAGGCCACCATCGCCATGTCCGCCACGGCGAACAGCCGCTCACGAGACACTCCGTCGCGCGCCTGGACCGCGAGTCCATTCAGGACGGTCGTGTAGAACTTCGCCGCCGACCGCAGATCGGCCGACTCCGCCAGCTCGCCGTCGGCCACGCCCTTCTCCATCCGCGTGAGGATCGCGTCCTCGGTCGCCTCCCGGCAGCGCGCGGTGAACTCGCGGACCTCGGCGTGCTCCGCGGAGGTGGTGGCCGCCGAGAGCGCGACCATGCATCCGGTGGGCTTGCCCGGGGTGGTGTACCGCACGGCGCTCTCCCGCAGCAGCGCGCCCACCGCCTCCCGCGCGGTCGGCGTCTCGACCAGCGCGCGGCGCGGGGCCTCGGCCTCGGTTCGCTCGTAGAGCCGGATGGCCTGCCGGAACAGCTCTTCCTTGCTGTCGAAGGCCGCGTACAGGCTGGGCGGCTTGATGCCCATGGCCGCGGTCAGGTCGGCGAGCGTGGTCGCCTGGTAGCCGTGCTCCCAGAAGATCACCATCGCCGTCTTGAGGGCCTCGTCGCGGTCGAAGCCGCGCGGCCGCCCGCGTACGCCCATGACCCACCTCCGTTGACCTCAAGAGTAGCGGGGAGCTAACTTGTGTAGCGACCCCTACAAAAATCTGCAGTGAGGAGCCATGGCCATGTCGGGTGACGGTCCACCGAACAGCGCGGCGCCAACCGCCGCCGAGGCGGAACCGGGCACACGCCCAGACACGGGAACCCACTGGGGTGCCCGCGCGTGGGCCATGCTCATCGTAGTCTGCGGCGCGTTCTCGCTCGATGCGCTGGACAACATCATGGTGGGCATCGCGGTGCCCCAGATCCAGTCCGAGCTGGGCATGTCCACTCCCGCGGCGCAGTGGGTGGTGAGCGCCTACGTGCTCGGCTTCGGCGGCTTCCTGCTCCTCGGCGGGCGCCTGTCGGACCTGGTGGGCCGGCGGCGCATGTTCCTCGTCGGCCTCGCGGTGCTGGCCATCGGGTCGTTCGCGGGCGGCATCGCCGACAGCGGGACGCTGGTCATCGTGGCGCGCTTCGCGATGGGCATCGGCGCCGCGCTCACCGCGCCGGCGACGCTGTCGATCATCGTCGGCAACTTCCCCGAGGGCCCGCAGCGCAACCGGGCGCTGGGCATCTACACGGCGTGCGGCGCGGTAGGCTACTCCACCGGCGTGATCGTGGGCGGCCTGCTCACCGAGCTGAGCTGGCGGTGGACGTTCATGCTGCCCGTGCCGGTGGCGTTGGCGGCTCTGATCGGCGGCCTGGTGCTCGTGCCGAGGGACGCGGCGCGCCCCCGCACCGAGGGCCGGCGGCACTACGACGTCACCGGTGCCGTCACCGTCACCGCGGCGATGCTGCTGCTGGTGTACGCGATCGTGGAGGCGCCGGTGCACGGCTGGCTCTCCGGGCGCACGCTCGGCATCGTGGCCGCCGCCATCGTGCTGATGGCCGTGTTCGTGGCGGTGGAGTCGCGGGCGAAGGAGCCGCTGCTGCGGCTGGGTCTGCTGCGCAACCGCAAGCTGGTCGGGGCGAGCCTGATCGCCGCGGCCATCCTCGGCACCTACATGAGCTACCAGTTCATCGGCGGGCTCTACATGCAGAACTACCTCGACTGGTCGCCGCTGGAGATGGCGCTCGCGTTCCTGCCGATCGGGCTGCTCATCGCGTTCTTCGCCCCGCGCGCCGGCAACTACCTCAACAAGACCGGCGTGCTCTGGATGATGTTCGGCGGGATGGCCGCCTACACCGCGGCGTTCCTGCTGTTCCTCCGGATCGGCGACGGGTCGTCGTACTGGCTGGTGATCCTGCCCTGCATGGTGCTGATCGGTGCGAGCTTCCCGTTCGCGTTCACCGCGGCCAACGTGCAGGCCACCAGCGGCGTGGCCGAGTCCGAGCAGGGCCTGGCCGCAGGCATCCTGCAGACCGGCTACCAGGTCGGCGCGGCGGTCGTGCTCGCGGTGGTGACCGTGCGCATGTCGACCGCGGAGGAGATCGTCACCAGCGCCCCCGTGACGCTCGGCGGCTACCACAACGGCACCTGGGTGATCATCATCGTGGCGGCGGTCTCCGCACTCGCCGCGCTGATCGCCGGCGTGCGCAACAAGAAGGAGGCGCCCATCGAGTCCGTCAGCTGACTCCGGTCAGCCGCTTCAACACGCAGACGAGGGTGGTGCCGACCAGGTCGGCACCACCCTCGTCGTCTGGCGGCTCAGGCGAGCTGCGGCATGACCTCTGCGGCGAACCGGGCCAGTGAGGCACGCGCCAGGTCGATCGGTAGGCCGGGCGCGCGGCCGAAGAAGATCACCCGGTCCACGTCGCCCATGGGCTTGACCCGCTCGCGCAGCGTCTCGGCGATCTCGTCCGGCGGGCCCACCAGGAACAGCTCGCGCGGCAGGTCGTCCGCCGACGGGATCAGCGGGTTGCCGAACCACTCCATGAACCCGTTCATCAGGTACAGGTAGTGCTCCCGCAGCCGCGCCCAACCCTCGTCCGCGTCGTCGCACACGTACACGCCCGGCGACACGATCGCCGTGACCTGGCTCCGCGCCGGGTCGTGGCCGTGCTCGGCGAGCGTGGCCCGGTACAGGTCGAGCACCTCGGGCGGCGTGCCGAGGTCGGGCATGAAGTGGCAGCCGTGCCGCCCGGCTCGCTTGGCCGCGGCCGGGCTGCCGCCGCCGATCCACAGCGGGACGCCGCCCTCCTGCCGTGGGG
>NZ_JBOHGA010000006.1:0-63421 GCF_050699915.1 Actinophytocola sp. | reverse complement strand
AGACGGGTCGAGGCCGGTCTCCTCGGCCAGCCGGCGGCGGAAGTAGCGTCCGGTGCGCAGCGCCTCCGGAGCCCGGCCGCCGGCCGCCAGCGCACGCATCAGCAACAGGACCGCGGGCTCGCGCAGCGGGTCGGCGGCGAGCGACTCCGCGGCGAGGCCGACGACCCCGTCCGCCTCCCCGGCGTCGACCGCCGCGGCGACCAGCGCGTCGGTCACCTCCCGGTGCAGCCGCGCGCATCCTTCGACGGCGGCGGCGATCGGCTCGACGTCGGTCAGGTCGGCGAGCACCGGCCCGCGCCACAGCGCGTGGGCCTCCCGCAGCGGAACGACACCGTCCACTCCGGAACCTCGGCGCGCCGCCGCGAGCAGCGCACGGGCCCTCGCCAGGTCCAGCTCGTCGTCCCCGAGCTCCAGCCGGTAGCCGTCGTGGCGGGCGTGCAGGCGCGCCGCGGCCGACCCGAGGTGGGCACGCAGCCGCGAGACCTGCGTGTGCAGCGCCTGTCGCCCCGACTCGGGGATCTCCGCCGGCCACAGCGTGTCCAGCAGGTGGCCGACGGGCACGGTCCGGCCCTCGGCGAGCGCGAGCATCGCCAGCAGCGCGCGCCGCTTGGGCCCGCGCACCTCGACCGCGGCACCGTCCACGACCAGTCGCAACGGCCCGAGCACCTCGACCCGTAGCGCCGGTACGTGCTCCATCGCCATCGGGCACTCCCAGCGGACCGCCTTCCCCGACGCCAGCCCCATGTAAGCACACGTCAGGCCGGTGTAAGGCCGTGCACCGAACCTGGCTGTCGTGCCCGGCACGAGCCGGCACGCAGTGAAGGAGATCGACATGATGGATCACGACAAGGTGATGGAGTTCCTCGGCCGGTTCACCGCCGACCTGGCCGCCACCGGCGCCGCCGGCTCGATCGCGGTCGGCAACCGGCTGGGCCTCTACCAGGCGCTGGCCAAGGGGCCGGCGACACCGGAGCAGTTCGCCGAGCGCACCGGTTGTCACCGGCGTTACCTCACCGAGTGGCTGCGCGGGCAGGCCGCCGGCGGCTACGTCACCTACGACCCGGCCACCGGTGCGTTCTCGCTGACCGCGGAGCAGGCGTTCTGCCTTGCCGACCCGAACGGGCCGAACGTGTCCTCGGCGTTCCTCATCGCGCTCGGCTACCTGAAGGCCGAACCGCGGATCACCGAGGCGTTCCGCACCGGCGAGGGCGTCGCCTGGCACGAGCACCACGAGGACGTGTTCGTCGGCTGCGACGCGTTCTACCGTCCCGGCTACGTCGCCGAGCTCGTGCCGAACTGGATTCCCGCGCTGGACGGGGTGGAGGCCGAGCTGACCGCCGGCGCACGGGTCGCCGACGTCGGCTGCGGGCTCGGCTCGAGCTCGGTGCTGCTCGCCGAGGCCTTCCCGCGGACCACCGTCACCGGGTTCGACTACCACGCCGAGTCCATCGACCTGGCCGGCAAGAAGGCCGACGACGCCGGTGTCGCCGACCGGGTCGGCTTCGAGGTCGCGACCGCGCAGGACTTCACCGGGACGAACTACGACCTGGTGATGATGTTCGACTGCCTGCACGACATGGGCGATCCCGTCGGCGCCGCGCGGCAGGTCCGGCAGGCGTTGGCGCCGGGCGGCACCTGGCTGCTCGTCGAGCCGAACGCGTCGGACCGGGTCGAGGAGAACTTCAACCCGGTGGGGCGGCTGTACTACAGCGGTTCCACGTTCCTGTGCGTCCCCAACGCGCTGTCGCAGTCCGGCGGGCACGCGCTCGGCGCGCAGGCCGGTGAGGCCGCGATCCGCCGGGTCGTCACCGAGGCCGGTTTCACCCACTTCCGCCGGGCCGCGCAGAGCCCGTTCAACCTCGTCTACGAGATCCGCGCCTGAGGCGAAGGTCCACTCCGATGCTCATCCGCACCTTCACGCGGCACGACCTGGCACGGCTCACCGAGCTGACCGTCGAGACGTTCCGCCCGTTCTACGAGGAGTCCTTCCGGCCTCTCGTGGGCGAGGTCGTGTTCGCCAACCAACACGGCAACTGGCGCGACGACTACCGCACGCAGGTCGCCGAGCTGCACGACCCCGACCGGCACAAGTACGTCGCGGTCGCCGAGGTCGAAGGCGAGGTCGCCGGCTACGTCGCCTGGAGCGTCGACCAGGACCGAAAGAACGGGACCATCTCGCACCTAGCCGTGGCCGCCGCACACCGCCGGCACCACGCGGGCACGGCGCTGTGCGAGCACGCCTTCGACGCCATGCGAGACCTCGGCGCCGAGGTGGTCGAGATCGGCACCGGGGGAGACCCGTTCCACGCACCGGCCAGGGCGCTGTACGAAGGGCTCGGGTGCGTACAGCTCCCGGTCGCCGTGTACTACCGACAGCTCTGATCGGAGCGGCACGTGGTGCCGGGCGACGTAGGCCCGTCTGGTGCTCAGGACGGGTTGGCGGCGGCTGCGTCGTAGAAGCGTTCGAGCTCTGCCTTGATGTCCGGGCCGCAGGGCTGGAACACGATCTCGGTGACGCCGCGGGCGGCGAGGTCGTCGAGCTTGCCGCGGACCTGGTCGCGGGTGCCGCTGATCGTGACGTCGTTCAGGATCGCGTGGCCGCCCGCGTCCCAGGCCGCCTGGTCGGCCTCGTTCAGGGCGACGCAGTGTCCGGAATGGACGGCGAGATGCCGCTCGTCGGCGGGTGCCCGGTCGACCACCGCCAGCCATCGCTCGCCGCCGGGCAGGTCGCGGACGGCGTCCGGGCCGCCGAACTCGTAGGCGCCGTGGTACGCGAGCGCCCAGCCCGGGCCGCCGGCCAGCCGAGCGTGCTCGGAGCTCGGCGCCTCGCCCTCGTCGAGCACGGTGCCCCAGGCCAGATACGGCACCCGGGAGTGCTCGCTCATGAACTCGGGAAGCTGCAGGGTCAGGTAGAGCCCGTCGCCGTGTTTCCTGGCGACCTCGTTGCCCTTGGGGCCGAGCGCGGCGACGAGGACGGGAACCTCGACGGGCCGCGCGGGAGCGTGTCCGTCGGGGTGGAGCATCCGCATCCGCTTGCCCTCCCACTCGACGGTCTCGCCCCGGAGCAGGCCACGGTAGGCGGTGAGGTAGGCGTCCATGAACGACCAGGTGATCGCCCGGTATCCCATGGCGCGGCGGCCGGTGAACCCGGTGCCGAAGGCGACCGAGACGCGGCCGGGGGCGAGGGCGGCGAGAGTGGCGGTCGCGGCGGCGTTGGCCATCGGGTGCCGCAGGCTGGGGACGAGAACGCCGGGGCCGAGGCCGATCCGCTCGGTCCGTTCCGCGGCCAGCGCCAGCGTCATCCACACGTCCGGGCTCTGCTGTGGCGTGTCGTAGACCCAGGCGCGGGTGTATCCCAGACTTTCCGCCAGGGCGATGTTGTCGGGCGAGTCCAGAGCGGTCGGAAACGCGCACGCTACGTCCATCGGGTTCCTCCAACGCGACTCGAAGCCGGTACGGGATCAGGGCAGGCCGGCGTGCGGGACCTCGACGTCGACCGCGAGCAGCTCGGCCTCGCGGGCCGGGCGGCGCTCGTGCTCGGCGAACGACGGTGCGGCGCAGGCGAACAGCGTGCGGCCGTCGGCGCCACCGAGCATGCAGGCGAAGACGCCCATCTTGGCGGTGATCTCGTCGAGGATCTTGCCGCCCTCGTGGACGCGGAGGAGCCGGGCATGCAACGCGTCGGCGACCCAGATGGCGCCTTCGGCGTCGGCGCAGATGCCGTCCGGGGCGACCTCGAGCTGCTCCACCGCGGCCTCGACGTCGTCGGTGCTCGGCGGCTCGCCGAACTGCGCCCACACCCGCCGGTTGGCCAGGCTGCCGTCCTCCCGGACGTCGAACGCGGTCAGCCGGGCGGCGAAGGTCTCGGCGACGACCAGCACGCCGCCGGGCAGGATCACCATGCCGTTCGGGAAGCTGAGGTCGTCGGCCGCCGTGGACACGCCGCCGTCGGGGTCGACGCGGGTGATCGTGGTGCGCCGCAGCGCGGCGCCGCCCATCAGGTCGAACCCGAAGTTGCCAACGTAGGCGCCGCCCCGCTCGTCCACGACCATGTCGTTGAGTACGGCAGGCACGGCGTCGGAGAGGTCCGCGTGCGTGGTCAGCGTTCCCGAGTCGTCGCGCACCAGGATGCGGTGGTCCCGCATCGAGACGATCAGTGCGCGTCCGTCGGGCAGGAAACCGAGCCCGGACGGCTGGCCCGGCACCTCGGCCATCACCTCGGTGTCGCCGCGACCGTCGGTCGCGAGGACCTGGTTGGTGTAGAAGTCCGAGACCCACAGCCGCCCGTCCCGCCAGCGGGGGCACTCCAGGTACGAGAGACCGTCGAGCACGACCGTCATGTCCCGGCCGGCCGGCTGGCGTTCCATCACTATTGATCACCTCGCCACAACCGCTTGTCGATGCGCCTAACTAAGCGCATAGTTACTCCACGCGGAGCCCATGTCAAGGTGTGGCCCACAGCGTGGTCCGGAAGGGGGATCAGGTCCGCATGGTGACCAGGCGCAACCGCAGCGGCGGCCCGAGCAGGGCGGTCGTAGTGCCGGCCGAGCTTGCCGCGGGCGGAGCGGTCGACCTGTGGCGCGAGGGCACCTCGGAGGCCGTCCGGGCCCTGCTCGTCTCGGCGGTGCTGTGCTTCAGCAGCAAGGGGTTCCACGCCACCACGACCCGCGACATCACCGCTGCCGTCGGCCTGAGCCCCGGCGCGCTGTACGTGCACTTCCCGTCCAAAGAGGACGTCCTGTTCGAGATCGTCCGGACCGGTCACGAGCAGGCCCTCGAAACCATGCGGTCCCAACCCGACGACGGCGACCCCACCGACTACGTGCGCAGGCTCGTGGCCGGCCATGTCGCCTGGCACGCGCGGCACCACACGGTGGCCCGGGTCTGCCAGTACGAGCTGGCGGCCCTCACACCCGAACACCTCGCCGTGGTCCTGGACCTGCGGCAGCGGTTCAGCGCCGTGCTGCGCTCGGCGGTCGCCCAGGGCGCGCGGGCGGGCGCCTTCGACGTACCCGACGTCAACCACGCCGTGCGCGCCATGCTGTCGCTCGGCATCGACCTCGTCCGGTGGTACCGCCTCGACGGCGCCGACTCACCCGAGGCGCTCGGCGGCTTCTATGCCGACCTCGCGCTGCGGATGATCGGTGCGAGCGCCGGCCGGTCCCGATGAGCCGCGAGCGGCCGGACCCGCGGTCGAAGGGTCGCCGCGGGAGGCGACTCGGTACTCAGCGCGGCGCGGGCGGAGTGGGTGCGGGTCCCTTGTTCGCCCTCTCGGGCGCCGGCTTGGCCGGCTTCGGCTTGCCCGAGCTCGGTTTGGCCGGAGTCGGCTCGGGCGACGTGGGCTGAGTGGGCTCGGGCGCCGCCGGCCTCTCGCCGAGGGCCGGGGCGGGGCCCGGTGCGTCCGCGACGGCCCCGCCTGGGGGTGGTGGAGCGGTCGGGAGGTCGCTCGGCTCGGCCGGCGGCGGGGAGGTGGGCTCGGTGGTGGGAGCCGGTGTCTGCTGTGGCGGGGACCCGCTGGGCCGGCCGGCGACGGTGCTCGTGGCGCCGGCGGTCAGGATGCCGGCGAGGGTGGCGCCCAGCGCGGCGACGGCCAGCCCGATGTGGACAGGGCGACGTCCACTCGGGACGGTGCGGACCGGTGGGCCGGGCGGCGGCGCGAGGGCGGCCGCAGGTACCCGGGTGGCCGCACGGCCGCGGGAGATCGCGCGGAGCAGTTCGGCGCAGCGAGCGCCGTCCGGCCGATCGGCCGGGTCCCGCGCGGTCATGGCCGTCAGTGCCGAGCGCCACGCGGGGGAGAGCCCCTCCGGGATGCGTGGGCCCCGGGACAGCCGGGCGAGCGCGGTCTCCGCGGTGGTGCCGTGATACTCCGTCCGGGCGGTCAGGCACTCGAGCAAGACGAGGCCGAGTGCGTAGACGTCCACCGGCGGACCGGTGTCGGTCCCGGCCACCTGCTCCGGGGCAAGGTAGGCGGCCGTGCCGACGATCTCGTGCGAGCCGGTCAGGTGGGCGGCCTCGAGCACCCGGGCGAGGCCGAAGTCGGCCAGGTAGCAGACGTCGGCCTTGTCGACGAGCACGTTGGCCGGCTTGACGTCCCGGTGCACCACCCCGTGGGTGTGGACATAGGCGAGCACGTCGGCTAGGCGCGCACCGAGCCGGGCGACGGCCGCGGGCTCGAGCGGCCCGCGGTCGATCAGGTCACGCAACGTGGTGCCGGCGACCAACTGCATGACGAGGTAGGGCCGGTCGTCACCCAGGCAGACGTCGTACACCGTCACCAGCGCCGGATGGGAAAGACTCGCGAGGAGCCGGGCCTCCGCGCCGAACCGGTACAGGTCGGTCGCGTTCCCGCCGGCCTGGTACACCTTCACCGCCACCTCGCGGCCCAGGTCGATGTCGACCGCGGAGTGAACGGCGGCCATGCCACCCGACCCGATCCGCGGACCGAGGCGGTAACGACCGCCAAGCAGCCCGGCCACCTCGTCGGCCGCCCCCACGTCGTGATGCACGGCGTCCCTCTCGTTCGACCCGACCTGGCCACCCCCGCGTGCCGGCGCATCGAACTCCACGAAACGGCCCCGACTCCGGACGTGCGAACGTGCATCGGGCCCGCACCCGACCGCGCAACGCGTCCGGCGCCGATCCGTCTCCGATTGCCCTGATCGGAGCAACTTCGGCTACGCCGGTCGGCGCAACATCGATCACGCCGCACTCGAGAACGCCGACGACGTACGCGGCGGGACGAGTCTTCGGGCGGGTACCGGCGGCCGCCGCGGTGTGTTAGCCAGGAGACATGAAGATCAGAGTGGCGCTGCTGGGTGTCACGGCGCTTGTCGCGACCGGGTTGTTCACGCCGACGGGAGGGGCAGTGGGGAACGCGGAGCCCGGCCACTGCCCGGAGCTGATCACCGGTTCAGCGCCCCGGCTGCACCCGGAAGGCGTGGCGTACGCGCCGGCCCAGCACCGGTTCCTGATCGGCTCGGTCACGCATGGCACGGTGTCGGTGGTCAAGCCCGACGGGTCGGTGCGCACGCTGGTCGAGGACCCGGCACTGATCACGACGATGGGCCTGGCCGTGGACGCGCGGCGGGGCCGGCTGCTGGTCGTGAACGGTGATGTCGGCATCAGCGACCACAGCACGCCCGAGACCGCCAGGAAGACCGCCGGGCTGGGGATCTACGACCTGCGCGACGGACGCCGCATCGCCTACCACGACCTCGGTGCGCTCGACCCGGACCACGAGCACTTCGGCAACGACGTGGCGATCGCCCGGGACGGCACCGCGTTCGTCACCGACTCCTTCGCCGGCGCGGTCTACCGGGTCCCGCTGGACGGGGCGCCGAGCGTCCTGCTCCGCGACGACCGGTTGATGCCCGCCGGGAGTGGCAACGGCGCCAACGGCATCGTCCTGCACCCCAACGGTTTCCTGCTGATCGCCCACTCGTCGGGCCGCGCGCTGTTCAAGCTCGACGGGGACCGGCTGACGCAGGTGACCGTCGACCAGCCGATCGGCGCGCCGGACGGGCTGCTGCTCGACCGGTCAGGCGCCCTGCACGCGGTGGACAACACCGCGGACAACCGCGTGGTCACCCTCGACTCGACCGACGACTGGACCACGGCGCGCGTCGCCTCGTCCCAGCCGTGGCCGGACCCCGCGCCGACGACCATGACGCGCACCGACTGTGGCAGCTACGTACTCAGCGGCCGCCTCGACCAACTACCGACCGGCAGCGACCAGTTCCTCCTCCGCAAGCTGGCGACCACGGACTAGTCCGCTGTGGACACTCCCGCACGAGCGCGGCGCCGCTACGTGGGGTCGTCGGTGACGGTGCCGTTCGCGACGTGGAGGTGGCGGTTGGTGTGGACGGCGTCGAGCATGCGCCGGTCGTGGGTGACGAGGAGCAGCGTGCCGGGGTAGGCGGCGAGTGCGGACTCGAGCTGTTCGATGGCGGGCAGGTCCAGGTGGTTGGTTGGCTCGTCGAGCACGAGCAGGTTCACCCCGCGGGCCTGGAGCAGGGCCAGCGCGGCTCGGGTGCGTTCGCCGGGGGAGAGGTTGGCGGCCGGGCGTAGGACGTGCGCGGCGGTGAGGCCGAACTTGGCGAGCAGCGTGCGCAGGTCGGTCGGTGCCCAGTCGGGCAGCTGTGCCTCGAACACCTCGAGCAGCGTGCGGTCCGCGCTGTCGCCCGAGAACAGGGCGCGGGCCTGGTCGACCTCGCCGACCCGCACGCCCGGCCCGAGCGAGGCGTGTCCCTGTGCCGGCTGGACGCGGCCGAGCATGGTCGCGAGCAGGGTCGACTTGCCGGCACCGTTGGCGCCGGTGATGGCTACCCTGTCGGCCCAGTCGATCTGCAGGTCCACCGGCCCGAGCGTGAACTCGCCGCGCCGGACCACCACGCCGCGCAGTGCCGCGACGACGGCGCCGGACCGGGGTGCCGCGGCGATCTCCATCCGCAGCTCCCATTCCTTGCGGGGTTCCTCGACGACGTCGAGGCGATCGATCAGCCGCTCGGTCTGGCGCGCCTTGGCGGCCTGCTTCTCGGTGGTCTCGGCGCGCTTGTTGCGGCCGATCTTGTCGTTGTCGGTGGACTTGCGGCGCGCGTTTCGTACGCCCTTCTCCATCCAGTTCCGCTGCGTCCGGGCCCGCAGCTGGAGCGAGGCACGGGTGTCGGCGTACTCCTCGTAGCGGTCGCGCGCGTGCCGGCGGGCGACCTCCCGCTCGGCGAGGTAGGACTCGTAGCCGCCGCCGTAGGTGCGGACCTGGTGCTGGGCGAGGTCCAGCTCGACGACGTCGGTCACGGTCCTGGCGAGGAACTCGCGGTCGTGGCTGACCAGCACGGTCGCCGCCCGCAGCCCGGCGACGAACGACTCCAGCCGGTCGAGCCCGTCGAGGTCGAGGTCGTTGGTGGGCTCGTCGAGCAGGAACACGTCGAACCGGCTGAGCAGCAGCGACGCCATGCCCGCGCGGGCGACCTGCCCACCCGACAACGAGGTCATCGCCGCATCGAGCCCGACCGAGAGTCCGAGGTCCGCGACCACCTCGGCGATGCGGTCGTCCAGGTCCGCGCCGCCGAGCGCCAGCCAACGCTCCAGCGCGGTCGCGTAGGCGTCGTCCGCGCCGTCGGCACCGCCGCTGAGCGCCGCCGTCGCGTCGTCGAGGTCGGCCTGCGCCGCGGTCACACCCGTCCGGCGACCGAGGAACGCGCGCACGGTCTCGCCCGCCCGGCGATCCCGCTCCTGCGGCAGGTAACCCACACTCGCGGACGGCGGGGACAGCCGCACCGTGCCCTCGTCCGGCGTGACGAGCCCGGCGAGGACGCGGAGCAAGGTCGACTTGCCGGCCCCGTTCACCCCGACCAGGCCGGTGACGTCGCCCGGCGCGACCACCAGGTCCAGCCCGGCGAACAACACCCGCTCACCGAACCCGGCGGCCAGCCCCTTGGCGACCAACGTTGCGCTCACCGGTCCGAAGCCTAGATCACACCGATCGCGGTGCCCGTGTGGAGCCGGTTCTCAGCGACGGTTGGCGCACTGGATGCAGGTGGTGGCGGCGGGTAGGGCCTCGAGTCGTTCGGCGTTGACGGGGCGGCCGCAGCGTAGGCAGGTGCCGTAGGTTCCGGCCGCCAGTCGTTCGCCTGCCGCGTCCAGCGCCTGCAGGTCGGCGCGGGCCCGCTGGAGCAGGTCCGCGGTCTGGGCGCGTTCGTACGCGACGGTGACGCCCTCCGGGTCGTGCTCGTCGTCGTTCGTCGTGTGTGCGGAGGACTCGATGATGCCGTCGAGGCGGCGGTTCAGCGCCTTGATCAGCTCGAGGGCCTCCACACGGAGCGTGGCGAGCCGGTCGGCCGGATCGGTCATACCCCCATTGCAGCACCGTTTCAGCCGAACGCGCTGCCGCGGCTGAGCTACACCGTTGTCCAGCTCTGGTACGCCGCCGCGCACGGGCCGACGGCCAGGCGCGCGAAGCCGACTCCCGGTCACGCGAAGCCGACGCGCTGGGCTTCCTTCGCGTGCGGGCACAGAAGCCGGTCCCGCCGAACCTGACGGCCATGCCGCTGGACACGTTCCGCGAGCTGGTCCTGTGGACGTGGTCGGACGTCTACGACGCATGGCCGAACGGGGTGGTCGACGAGACGGTGACGGTCGCCGGCCTGCGGCCCCGCACGGTCCTGCGCCGGCGGCGCCGCTTCTTGCGACTGCGGTGGCCCGCCAGGCCACGCGGGCTGGACGGCCTCGAGCTGGACCCGGAGGAGATGGAGTGGCTGACGCAACGCTGGTGGTCGCCGATCGCCGCGGTCCGGCCGAAGCAGCTGCTCGCCGCGGTGACCAAGGCCGTCGAACGCGCGGGCGCCGCCGACCCCGACTGGCGCCGCGCCCGGCGGGTCGGCTTCCTGACCTGGCCGCCACCGTGACGTGACGGACTACCCGAGTTCCTCGAAGAGGGTCAGCTGCAGGCCGTCGGGAGCGGTGAGGCGTGCGTTGAGCGAGTTCCACGGGGTCCGGACGGGCTCGGCGAGGACCGCGGCGCCGGCCTCGCTGAGGGTCGCGGCGGTGGCCGCCGCGTCCGCGACCTCGAAGGCCACGCGAACGTGGCCGGCGACGCGCCGTCCGACCTCGACTCGGTCGATGAACTCGGCCTGCCGTCCGTCGACGACCTCGACCGTCGCGCGGCCGGCGTCCAACAGGACCACGTTGCCATCGGCCGAGGAGAAGTCGGCCAGCTCCGGCAGGCCGAGCACGTCCCGGTAGAACCGCACCGCCTGATCGTGGTCTTCGACGGTGACCACCAGACGAAGCTCGCGAACACTCATTCGCGGAATGATGGCAGACATGACATTGCCTGCCCTCCCCGAAGAGTCCTTCCAACGCGTGCTCTGCGTCGTCGCGCACCCGGACGACATGGAGTACGGCACGTCCGCGGCCGTCGCTCGCTGGACCGCGCGCGGCATCGAGGTCGGCTATCTGCTGCTCACCCGAGGCGAGGCCGGCATGCCGAACCCGCCCGAGGAGACGGCGCGTTTGCGGGTCGCCGAGCAGCAGGCCGCCTGCGCCGTCGTCGGCGTCAAGCACCTGACCGTCCTCGAACACCCGGACGGCGTGCTCGTCTACGGCCTGGACCTGCGCCGCGACATCTGCCGGGAGATCCGCCGGTTCAAGCCCGACGTCGTCCTCGGTTCCGGTCACGAGGTCGATACGCCCTTCGGCTTCGACCAGGCCGACCACCGCGCGGCCGGGCTCGCGACGCTCGACGCGGTGCGCGACGCGGGCAACCGGTGGGTCTTCCCGGAGCAGGTCGACGACGAGGACCTCGAACCGCACTCCGTGCGCTGGCTCATCGTCCCCGGGCTCGCCGAGTTCGGGGCGACCCACGGCGTCGACGTCACCGGTGAGCCGCTGCGCCGCGGCGTCGCCTCGCTCGAAGCCCATTCCGCGTACCTGGCCGCGCTCCCGGACCACCCCGCCCCCGCGGACATCATCCCGATGTTCGCCGCGATGAGCGGCAAGGCCATGGGCGTCGAGCACGCCGTCCTGTTCCGCGCCCACGACCTGCAGGCACCACCGGAGTTCTTCACCGAAGCCATGCAGGACTGACTCCGGATCACCCGGTGAGCGGGCAGGTCCGGGGCCCTCGGGTCGCGGCGTCGCTGGTGAGGGTGATCGGCGCCGTCGTGGACAGCGCGTCGCGGACGGTGCACACGATCTGGTCGACGGCCGCGGTGGACAGCGTCCTGACGTCGGCCGAGACGAGCACCGTGACATCGCCGGACGCGTCGGTGGTGACGGTGACCGGGTCCAGTCCGGCGGGGACCTCGCTCGTCAGGTTCGCGGCCCGTTCGTCGACGTTGGGGCCGTCCTGGAGCAACTCCAGTGTCTGCGTAAGCGACACGGGCCGGCGCGTCGGGCGAAGCACCGGCGTCAACGCGGAGTCGGCGAGGAGGTAGAGGGCCGCGCCTTCGCCCCGGCCGGGGGGCGCGGCGGGCCGGCCGAAGGCGTGTCCGGTGGGCGCGGGCCCGCCGGTGATCACTCCGGTCGGCCGCACCCCGCAGCCGGCGGTAAGCACGACGCCGAGCACGGCGATCAGCACGACCCGGGCGAGCAGGTGTCGTCTCGTCATCGGGCGTCTCCGGGTTCGCTGTCGGGCCGCGGCAGGTGCAAGGTGAACACCGCCCCGCCGGCGGGACGGTTCGCGGCGGTCAGGCTGCCGCCGTGCAACCGGGCGTTCTCCCGGGCGATGGCCAGGCCGAGGCCGCTGCCCTCCGAGCGGGCTCTGGCGGTGTCGGCCTTGTAGAACCGGTCGAACACGTGCGGCAGCACGTTCGGGGCGAGCCCCGGCCCGCTGTCGCTGACCTCGATGTCCAGCTGGTCGGGTCGGACGTGGGTCCGCACGGACACCGGGGGAGCGCCATGCCGGAGCGCGTTGCTGACCAGGTTCGCGACGATCACGTCCAGCCGGCGGGGATCCAGGCGTACAAGGACGTCGCGGGGCAGCTCGGTCCGTACGTCGTCGGACCAGCCGCGGGCGCGCAGAGTCGCCCGGATCGCCTCGGCCACGTCGACGTCGTCCAGTGCGAGCGTCGCGGTGCCGGTGTCGAACCGGCTGACCTCGATGAGGTCGTCGACCAGCCGGGTGAGCTTGCGGGTCTCCTCGCTGACCAGGCGGGCAGCCTGGCCGGCGTCACCTGGCAGGCGTTGCGCCTCCTCGTCGAGGACATCGGTGACCGCGGTCATCGCGGCCAGCGGGGTGCGCAGCTCATGGGACACGTCGGCCACGAACCGCCGCGCCTCGGACTCCAGCCGGCGCAGGTCGCCGACGTGCCGCTCCAGCGTCTCCGCGGTGTTGTTGAACGTGCGCGCGACATCGGCCAGCTCGTCCGTGCCGCGAACCTGTGCTCGGGCGGTCAGGTCGCCCTCGCCCAGCCGGTCGGTCGCGCGGCGCAGGTCGCGCACCGGGCCGAGGACACCGCGGCCGGCCAGCAGGGCCAACAGCACGGCGAACCCCAGCGCCAACGAGCCGGTGAGCCATGCCTGGGTGGCGAGCCGGCCGATGCTCTGCTGTTCGGGCAGCAGGCCGCGCACGGAGTAGACCTCCAGCTCCGAGTCCAATGTGGCCCCGTCGCCCTGGACTCGAAGCTGGGTGCCGATGACCAGCACGGCGTTTCCGTCCATCGATACCCGTTGCCACACGACGTTTCCCTCGCGTACCGCGTAGCGCAGTTCCTCGGGCAGCACACTCGGGTCCGGGCCGCCCGCCGACTGGCGGTCCCGATAGACGGCGACCGCGGCGTCGTCCCGGTCGGACAACCGACCGGCGATCTCGTCGAGCGTGGCTTGGCTGGGTGGCATGGCGCCGAGTGGGAACAGGGTCTCGATCCGCTCGGTCATCGTCTGCACCGCGGCGTCCTGCGTCTTCTGCAGGATGACGTCACGCGCCAGGACGTAGTCGACGCCGGCGACGAGCACGGCGGTGCTCACCCCGAGCAGCGCGAAGGCCGCCACCAGGCGGGTACGCAGGCTCCTGGCTTCGCCGAGGAACCGGGTCGCTGCGTTCACAGCGGTCCGAAGCGGTAACCGAAGCCCCGTACGGTCTGGATGTACACCGGCGCCGCGGAGTCGTCCTCGATCTTCGCGCGCAGCCGCTGCACACAGGCGTCCACCAGCCGGGAGTCGCCGAGGTAGCCGTGTTCCCACACCAGTTCGAGCAGCTGCTGCCGGCTCAGTACCCGGCCCGGTGTCGCCGACAGCTCGAGCAGCAGCCGCAGCTCGGTCGGCGCGAGTCCGACCGGTTCGCCGTGTTTGCCGACCACCAGCGCGGCCCGGTCGATGGTGAGCTCACCATGCCGCTCCACCGGCGGTGGCCCGACGGTCGCCGGGCCACCGCCGCTGCGCCGCAGCACCGCCCGGATGCGCGCCTCGAGCACCCTCGGCAGCACCGGCTTGACCACGTAGTCGTCGGCGCCGGCCTCCAAGCCGGCCACCACGTCCATGTCGTCGTTGCGGGCGGTCAGCATGATGATCGGCAGGTCGCCGCCGGTACGAATCCGGCGACAGATCTCGAACCCGTCCATCCCCGGCAGCATGAGATCCAGCACCACGACGTCGGGCGGCGCGGCGCGCAACAACTCCAGCCCCCGCTCGCCGGTCTCGGCGGCGTCGACGGCATGCCCCTGCCGGGTCAACGCCAGCTCCAGACCGGTCCGCACCGCGCGGTCATCCTCGATCAACAGCACTCGGGACATGCGCCCCACTATCTCAGCGTTGCCCGGCGACCGCCTCCGATCGAACCGCCGCGACGGCGATTCGTGCCGGGCCGGTTCCCGGCTGTGGCCTTCCCATGACACGACGCTGATCGGGCGCGCGCATTCGCTGCCGACAGTGGGCGCCATGGTCGAAACCGAGTCCTGCTCCGTGCGGCTGCGTGCCCTGGCCACCTTGCTGATCGCCCGATGCCTGCTGCCCCTGGCCGCGCTTCGCGCACCCGGTCGTGCTCGCTGGCTCGCCTGCCAGTGGGCGCTGGGCATCCGGTTCCCGGCAGAAGACCTCGAGGGGTTGTCCCCTGCCGCGCGGGCCGCGTTCACCGCCGCCCGCGCCGACGCGTTCTGGCGGCACGGTCAACTGATCGGCCTCACCTCAGGCCACCGTGACGCCGCCGAGCAGCATCGGCTGTTCACCGCGGAGGTCCGCCGCACCGGGTCGAGCCCGGCGGCCCGCCGCCGGGTCCTCCCGCCCGAGGAGTCCGCCCACGTCGCGGGCATCGCCCTCGACGTCCGGCCGACGGACGGAGCCCGCTGGCTCGAGCGGCACGGTCGCCGGTACCACCTGTACCGCCGCTACGACAACGAATGGTGGCACTTCGAATACCGGCCCGAGTACGACGGACAGGCACCCGTTCGCCGCCCACACCCCGGTGCTGTAGCACAACCGTGACACGGTGATCACGGGACGCGGAAGTCGTCCGGCCACCGTGAACGCTATGCGTATCGCCTCTCCGCACGCCCACGCCGTCGTGCACCTGGACGCGGTGGCGCACAACACGGCGCTGTTCGCCGCGGCAACGAACGCGGCGGTGTTGGCGGTCGTCAAGGCCGACGGCTTCGGCCACGGGGCGGTGCGGGTGGCGGAAACCGCACTCCGTTCGGGCGCGACCTGGCTGGGCGTGACGACCTGCGCCGAGGCGCTGCAGCTGCGCGCGGGCGGTATCGACGCCCCGATCCTGAGCTGGATGCACAGCCCGCTGGAGGACGTGGAGGCCGCGCTGCTGGCCGGCGTGGACCTGTCGGTGTCCTCACGGGAGCATCTGCGTGCGGTCGCCGCGACCGCGGCGCGGCTGGGCCGCACCGCCGAGGTGCACCTGAAGGCGGACACCGGACTGCACCGCAACGGGGCGCGGCCCGAGGAATGGCGGGAGCTGGTGCGTCTCGCCCGCGAGCTGGAGACCGGCGAACACGTGCGGGTGCGGGGCGTCTGGTCGCATCTGGTCAGCGGCGCGGCCGGGGACGCGAACCGACGACAGGTCGAGCTCTTCGACGAGGCGGTCGGGGTCGCGCGTGCCGCCGGGCTGCGACCGCGGATCCGCCACCTGGCGAACTCGGCCGCAGCTCTCGGCGCGCCGGAGACCCACTACGAGCTCGTCCGTCCCGGCATCGGGCTCTACGGCGTGGAGCCGGATCCGCTGCGCAGCCGCGGGTTGCGTGGTGCCATGACGCTGCGCGCACGCCTGATCCTGGTCAAGCGCGTGCCGGCCGGCAGCGGCGTCTCCTATGGACACGAGTACGTCACCGACCGGGACACCACGCTCGCGCTGGTGCCGCTGGGCTACGCGGACGGCCTGCCCTGGGCCGCGGCCGGGCAGGCCGAGGTCTCGATCGCCGGACGCAGGTATCCGGTCGCCGGCCGGATCGCGATGGACCAGTTCGTCGTCGACGTCGGCGACGCCGAACCACGGATCGGCGACGAGGTCGTCGTGTTCGGGCCCGGCACCGGGGGAGAGCCGACGGTGGCCGACTGGGCCGGGTGGGCGAACACCGTCCCGCACGAGGTCATCACCGGCATCGGCCCTCGAGTGGCACGTCACTACGAACGGGAGTCAGCGCATGTCTGAACCGAAGATCCGCCTGGCCGTCCTGTTCGGTGGTCGCAGCGGCGAGCACGACGTGTCGTGCGGGTCGGCGGCGAGCATCCTGGCCGGCCTGGACCGGCGGCGCTACGACGTCCTGCCGGTGCGGATCGGCCGGGACGGTGTGTGGACCAGCGCCCCGGATATGCCCGAGCTGTCCGCGGCCGAGGACGTGCTTCGGTGGTTGGGCAACGACTTCCCCGTGGGCGGCGATGCCACGCGGGCCGGCAGCGTCCTCGCCACCATGCACCGGCTCAGCGAGTGCGACGTGGTCTTCCCGGCGTTGCACGGTCCGTTCGGCGAGGACGGCACGATCCAGGCGATGCTCGAGGGTTTCGGGGTTCCGTACGTCGGCAACGGTGTCGCGGCCGGCGCGCTGAGCATGGACAAGGAGTACACGAAGAAGCTGGCGGCCGCCGCCGGCCTGGCGGTGGCCGACGGAGTCGTGCTGCGCGGCGGGCAGACCGTCCCGGCAGCCGATCGCGACCGGTTGGGCCTGCCGGTGTTCGTCAAGCCGGCCCGCGAGGGCTCCAGCATCGGCGTGTCCAAAGTGGACGACTGGGCCGAGCTGCCCGGAGCCCTGGAACGAGCGAGAAAGAGCGACGAGAAGGTACTCGTGGAGGCGGCCGTCCCCGGCCGAGAGATCGACATCGGCGTGCTGGAACGCCCGAACGGAGACCTCGAGGTCAGTCCGCCGATGGAGATCCTGCCCTCCGGCGAGCACACCTTCTTCGACTACGAAGCCAAGTACGACGACGCGACCACCGTGTTCGACGTACCGGCCAGGCTGTCCCCGGCGACGACCGCCGCCATCGGCCGGGACGCGCTGCGGCTGTTCCGCGAGCTGGGCTGCACGGGTCTGCTACGGGTCGACTTCTTCCTCGGCGAGGACGGCAGCAGGATCGTCAACGAGGTCAACACCTTCCCGGGGTTCACCAGCGTCTCCCAGTTCCCGAGGATGTGGCAGGTCGCCGGCCTGGCGTACGGCGACCTGCTCGACATCCTGATCGAAACCGCCCGCTGAACTACTTCGCGGTCGTGGCGGGTCGGTACCGCACGTTGACCTCCGCGTCGGGAGCCGCGTCGCCGACCAGGTGGAGTTGGATCCGCGCGCCGCCCGGCTTGTCGTAGAGCCGGATGCCGTCGCCGAGCAGTACCGGTGCGATGTGGAGGTCGATCTCGTCGATCAGGCCCAGTTCGAGGAGCTGGGCGCCGATGGTCGGGGACAGCACCTCGAGGTTCTTGCCGCCGGCGGCCGCGAGTCCGATCCGGACCGCCTCCGCGAGGTCACAGTCGAGGAAGGTGACGCCGTCGGCGGGCGTCGCGTCCTCGGGGTGGTGGGTGAGCACGAAGACCTCGCCGGCCCAGTCGTCGCTGTAGGGGCGGCCACCGCTCGCGCCGAACTTGTCCCAGCCGACTCGACCGCCCAGCACGGCGCCCGTGGTCGCGAGGTACTCGTCGATCAGGCCCGGCCGGTTCGACGCGGCCAGCCAGTCCATCGCGTGGTTCGGGCCTGCCACGAAACCGTCCAAGGACATCGAGAAGTGCCAGAGCACCTTGCCTGCCGCCGTCTGCGGTTCGGTGTCGTTCATTTCGTTACTCCTGTGTTGGTGTGTTGCGGTTCAGCCGAGCGCCAGGGTGGCGACGGCGAGGGTGCAGATGCCGATGCCCGCTCGTTGTCCGGTGCCGATCCGCTCTCCGAGCACGCGGGCCGCGAGCAGCACGGTGACGGCCGGGTAGAGGGAGGCGAGAACGCCGGCTACACCGAGGCTCGTCGTCCCGGTGGCGATCATGAAGGTGAGGGTCCCCGCGGCGCCGAGCACGCCGGACGCGCTGCCCCAGCCGAGCACGCCGCGGCGGGGACGCCACGGCTGGCCGAGGCTGGTGGCGGCGACGATGGTCAGGACCGCGCCGATCAGTTGGTTGGCGGCAAGCGGCAGCAGGCCGGCGTCGGCCGAGATCTGGCCGAGTGCGATGAAGAGGACCCCGAAGCCCGCGCCCGCGATGGCGCCGTCGGCGAGCGCTCCCCGCGTACTCGCCGATCGATCCGGCGTGGTCTCCCGGGACACCAACCAGATCCCCGGCAGTGCGACGAGCACACCGACCCAGACCAGCCAACTGGGACGCTCGCCGAGGGCTACGCCCACCAGCACGGGGAGGATCGCGGCCCCGACGGCCGAGATCGGCGCCACGAGGCCCATCCGGCCACGGGCCAGCCCGCGGAACAGGAAGATGCTGCCGGTCGCCGAGCCGACGCCGGCCAGCAGCGCCCAGGCGAAGTCCGCCGTGGCCGGGCTACCCGGCAGCAGCAGGCCGGCCACGAGCATGACGAGCGCGCCGGCGGCCTGCCCGACCAGCACGACCTGCCAGGAGGAGTGCCGGCGCGAGCCGACGCCGCCGATGAAGTCCGCCGCGCCGTACGCCAGCGCCGACGAGAGTGCCAGGAAGATGCCGATGTTCATGGCATCAAGCCTGAGGCTGATGCGGTCCAGTCAGAAGGTCCACTCGCGGACCCACGGAGCGGACCATTTGGTGTACTGGTGGCATGACGGTGGCATGGGCGCGCGGTGGCCCCGACCTGCTGGTGACGCTGGACCGGGACGCCGGCCCGCTCGGGGTTCAGATCCAGGACCAGCTGCGGGCGGCGATCCGCGAGCGACGGCTCGGCGCCGGGGAGCGCCTGCCGTCGACTCGACGCCTGGCCGAGCTGCTCGGTGTCTCCCGCGGCACGGTCGTCGAGGTCTACGAGCAGTTGCTGGCCGAGGGGTATGTCGAGTCGGCGGTCGGCTCCGGCACGCGGGTGGCCGCGATGCCGGCCGGCGGCCCGGCCCGGCAAGCGCCCGGTGTCGTCACGGCTTCGCCATCCCGACCCGCCGACGTCGACTTCGAGTACGGCATCCCCGATCTCGGCTCGGTGCCGCTGACCGACTGGTGCTGGGCGGTGTCGGAGGCGACCCGGACCCTGCCGACCGCCGCGCTGGGTGACGAGCACCCGGCCGGTTCCCGGCACCTGAGAGAGGTCGTCACCGCCTACCACCGTCGCGTTCGGTCCGGCTGCGCGGTCGCCGAGGATGCCGTCGTCGTGTCCGGGTTCCGGCAGGGGCTGGCCTTCGCCCTGGCGACGCTGGCACAGCACGGCGTACGGCGCATCGCGCTGGAGGATCCCGGCCCCCGCGAGCACGACGTCATCGCCCGCCGCGCGGGCCTGGACGCGGTACCGGTTCCCGTCGACGACCAGGGCCTGGACGTGGGCCGCCTGCGCGAGACCGGGGCGCGGGCGGTGCTGCTGACGCCGGCCCACCAGTGCCCCACCGGTGTCGCACTCGGCCCGTCGCGGCGACGCGACCTGGTCGCCTGGGCCGACGAGGTCGACGGGGTGATCCTCGAGGACGACTACGACGCCGAGTTCCGATACGACCGCCAGCCGGTCGGCTCACTGCAGGGTCTCAACCCGGCCCGCGTCATCGCCCTGGGATCGGTCAGCAAGACGCTCGCACCCGCGATCCGCCTGGGCTGGGTGCTCGCGCCACCGCGGTTCGTGGCGGGGATCGTCGAGGAGAAACGGCTCAGCAGTCGCGGCGCCCCCGGGCTGGACGAGGAAGCGCTGGCGCTGCTCATGGAGACGGGTCGTTTCGACCGCCACCTGCGACGCGTGCGGGAGGTCTACCGCGCGCGCCGGGACGTGCTGGCAGCGGAGGCCGAGGCCGCCTTCGGACCGGACCGGCTACACGGGCTGGCGGCCGGCTGCCACGCTCTGCTGCGCCTCCCCGAAGAAACATCCGAACACGCCGCCGTGGCGACCGCGGCCACCATGGGCGTCCGCGTCAACGGACTCGGCCGCTACCGGTTCGTGCCCGCGGACTCGGAACCTGAGTCGGACCCGCGCCGGCCCGCCCTCGTACTCGGCTTCGGCAACGTCACCGAGCACCAGATCAGCCGGGGCATCCGCACCCTCGCCAAGGCCGTCCGAACACGCTGATGACGACAACTCCCCACACGAGGTGTCCTCACGTGTCGATCTGGCGCCGGGCCGTTCGTAGTGGGGCAGGGTGGGAGGTGCCCGCCTGGAGAAGGAGCGTCGTCATGGCCCAGTACCTGCTGTCCGTGCACACCGGCCCCGCCGACCCCACGGCCGTCGACCCCGCGGGCGCCGGTGAGACGCCGGCGATGGAGCCGGAGCGGTTCGGGGAGTTGCTGGCGATGGAGGAGGAGATGAAGTCGTCGGGTGCGTGGTTGTTCTCCGGCAAGCTGACCGGGCCGGAGGTGGCGACGGTGGTGCGCGCGTCGGCGGGCGGCGAGGTGCTCACCACCGATGGTCCGTTCGTCGAGTCCAAGGAGCATCTGGCCGGCTTCTACATCGTCGAGGCCGACGATCTGGACGGCGCGCTGGTTTGGGCGCGCCGGACTTCGGCGATCATCGGGCAGCCGATCGAGGTTCGGCCGTTCTGGGACACCAAGGCGTGAGCATGGGGGAGGCCGAGATCGGCCGGGTGTTCCGCGAGGAGTCCGGCCGGTCGGTGGCCACCCTGATCCGGGTGTTCGGGCAGATCGACGTCGCCGAGGACGCCGTGCAGGACGCGTTCGCGCTGGCTCTGAAGGTGTGGCCGCGTGAGGGGCTGCCGCCGAACCCGGGTGGCTGGATCACCACGACCGCGCGGCGCTGCGCGATCGACCGGCTGCGCCGCGACACCCGCGGCCGTGCGCTGCTCGACGAGCTCGCGGTGCTGGCACCCCAGCCGTCCCGGGAGGTGAGCGCGGTGCCCGACGACCGTCTGCGGCTGATCTTCACCTGCTGCCACCCCGCGCTCGCCCCCGACGCGCGGGTGGCGTTGACCCTGCGACTCCTCGGCGGGCTGCGGACCGATGAGGTGGCCCGCGCGTTCCTCGTCGCCGAGCCGACCATGGCGCAGCGGCTCGTCCGTGCCAAGCGCAAGATCCGGCTCGCCCGCATCCCGTACCGGGTCCCCGAGTCGGCCGAGCTGCCCGACCGGCTGGCGGCGGTGCTGGCCGTGCTCTACCTGGTCTACAACGCGGGCGCCGACCCGGGCGCCCCCACGGCCGCCCCCACGGCCGCTGACGGGTTGCGCACCGAGGCGATCCGCATCGCCCGACTGCTCACCACGCTGCTGCCGGACGAACCCGAGACACTCGGCCTGCTGGCAGTGTTGTTGCTGACCGAGGCCCGCTTCCGCTCCCGCACCACGGCAGAGGGCACCCTGGTCCTGCTCCGCGACCAGGACCGGTCCACATGGGACCACGCGCTCATCGCCGAGGGACACGAGCTCGTCCGCGCGTGCCTGCGCCGCGACCGGCCAGGTCCCTACCAGCTGCAGGCCGCGATCAACGCCGTACACACCGACGCCACCTCGTTCGACGCCACCGACTGGCGCCAGATCCTCACCCTCTACGACCAGCTCCTCGCCACGGCACCCACTCCCGTGATCGCCCTGAACCGGGCCATCGCCGTCGGCGAGGTCCACGGCCCACAAGCCGCGCTGAAACTGATCGAGGAACTGACCTGCCCGGCTACCACGCCTTCCACGCCACCCGCGCAGACCTGCTCCACCGCCTCGACCGCACCGCCGAGGCCGCCACCGCCTACGACACCGCCGCCACCCTGGCCACCAGCACAGCCGAACGCCGCCACCTCGCCAACCGGGCGGCCGCCCTACGAACGAACGGCTGATCCCCAGCGAGGTCGTCGGCGGCCGCCGGGGAGGAAGTCGAAGGAGCGCTCGGGTCCGGCCGCGCCGATCGTCCACAGCCGGCGAGGGCGACCTACGCCGGCACGAGGAGCACCCAGACCGGCCCGCGGGCGAGTGGGAGGTCGAGGCCGGCGACGGTGTTGAACCGCGTGGGCGCCCGCGGACCCGGGCGTGTCCACGTGCCGGTGAACCGCCGGCCGTCGCGCAGCACCAGCGCCCGGCCGTGTCCGACGGTGGCGGCGACCGGCGAGACGGCGCCGCGGGCGTCCTCGATCCGCTCGCGCCCGGTCAGCTTGACCCGCTGGACCACGACGGTGGCCGCGGCGACCCGCCCGGACTCGGTGGAGATCAGCGGCCTGCCGTCCAGCGACACGAGCCAGCGGTGGGCGCGGGCGGACCAGGTGAACGTGTACTGGGCGGCCCGGAAACCGACGCCCTGCCGCGAGGTCGGCTGTCCACCGCCGGGCGCGGGGCCGACCTGCAGGGGCGGCTGTGCCGGGGCCTTCGCGCCTCGCGGCAGCTTCGCCGGGCGCACGTACATGTTGTGCGGCGAGGGCCGGCCGTTGCGGTGGAACGCCCCGCGCGCCCGTGCGGGTGGGGCGTTGAGGAGGTTGGCCGCGCGCAGGGACGGCAGCAGCTCGGGCGCGGCGCCGGAGTAGGCGAGCACCGGCCGGCCGAACTGGGCGAGCAGCTGGATGTCGGTTCGCCGGGCGCTGCGGACCGGCCCGACGACTCTCGGCGCCCGGCCGGCGTAGATCGCCACCAGCCTGGTCAGCCCGCCCTCGACCGGCTCGACGTAGACCACGTCCGCCGAGCCGATGCCGGTCTGCGGCCGCGCGTCCGCCACGTTGTCGATCTTGACAGCCAGGACCGGCGCGCCCCGCGGTTTCGGCGCCGGCCGCGGTGCGGACGTCGTGGACGGTGTGGACGTCGTGGATGGTGGAGCGGACCGGCGTGCGGCGGGCGTCGGCTCGTCGTTCCGGTTGAGCACAACGAGAACCCCTGCCCCCGCGACGAAGGCCACCACCGCGGCGATGGCCAGGACCGTGCGTGCTCGTCGGCTCACGATCACCATCGTCCCGGCTTCCACTATCGACCGCACAACATGGTGGTAGCGATTGGTGATTTTCAGGCACCGCCTCAGCGTGGCAGGTACTTGCTCAGGCGGATGACGCCCTGGGTGATCCTCTCCTCGGTCAGGCCGGAGAAGTTGAGCCGGGCGTGGTTGTGTTCCGGTGTGGTCGGGAAGAACGTGGCGCCGGGGACGTACGCGACGCGGGCGTCGGGGAGGGCGACGTCGCGCATGAACGCGGTCGTGTCGAACGAGGCCGGGAAGGTCAGCCAGGTGAAGAGTCCGCCGTCGGGTGTCGTGTACTCGACCGTCTCGGGGAAGGTCTCGCGCAGCGTGGTCAGCAGGAGATCTCGCTTGTCGCGGTAGGAGCGGCACATCGTCGCGATGTGGGCGTCGATGTCGTACCGGTCGAGGTAGCTCGACGTGGCGGCCATGTTGAGCGTGCTGCTCTGGGTGTCGGCGGCGAGCTTGAGCAGCGCGAGCTTCTCGAGCACCTCGCCGTCGGCGACCGCCCACCCGAGTCGCATACCGGGCGCGAGGATCTTCGAGAAGCTGCCGAGGTGCACGACCCGGCCGCCGGCGTCGAGGCTCTTCAAGGTCGGCAGGTGGGCGCCGTCGTAGCGCAGCGCGCGGTACGGGGTGTCCTCGACCACGAGCAGGTCGTACTCGTCGGCGAGCTCGATCAGCCGCCGCCTGCGCGGCAGGCTCATCGTCACGCCCGTCGGGTTCTGGAAGTCCGGGACGGTGTAGAGCAGCCTGGCCCGCGGTGTGGCGGCCAGCACGCGTTCCAGGTCGTCGGTGTCCATGCCGTCCGCATCGGTGCGCACGGGCGCGTACACCGGTTCGAACGGGTTGAACGCGATCAGCGCGCCGAGGAACGTGGGGTTCTCGGTGACCACGGCGTCGCCGGGATCGAGGACCAGCTTGGCGGCGAGGTCGAGGCCCTGCTGCGCGCCCTGGATGATCAGGACGTCGTCGGCGGTGCGGTCGATCCCGTCGCGGCGCAGCCGTGTCGCGACCTGGGCGCGCAGCGCCGGCAGCCCGTCGGACGGACAGTACTGCAGGACGACGGGGTCTCCGGCGAGCAGCTCGGCGTAGATCCCGCGCAGCTCGGCCATCGGGAACAGCGCCGGATCCGGGTAGCCACCGCCGAAGGAGATGATCTCGGGGTCCGCGCCGTGGCGCAGCAGGTCCCTGATCGCGGACGGCGCGACGCGGCGCACCCGCTCCGCAAACTTCACGATGACACCTCCCAAACGACTGATGCGATACGCGTTGCGTCTTACGTTCGACAGCTATGATCGCTCACGACATGTCAAACGACAAGGAGATTGCCGTGCCGGTGTCGCCCCGCCTCGACGAGACGGACCTGCGGATCCTCGAGTATCTCGCCGAGGACGCCCGGTTGTCCCAGCGTGCGATCGCCCGAGCCGTCGGCATGTCGCCTCCCGCGGTCGCCGACCGCATCGGCCGGCTGGAGACGCTCGGGGTGATCCAGGGCTACCGGGCCCAGATCGACTTCGCGCTGCTGGGCCGGACACTCACCGTCGTCGTCGGGATCACGTCCGAACGCAGTGACAACCAGCGCGAGCTCGCCCAGAAGGTGCTGGCGATCCCCGAGGTGGAGGGTGTCGACCTGGTGACCGGCCAGGACGACCTCCGAGTCCGGCTGCGGGTGCGGGACCAGCCACATCTCAACGAGGTCTACTTCGAACGGTTGCTGACGCTGCCCGGCATCCGGCACACCGAGACCACGCTCGTCCTCTACGGGTTCACTCCCGACAACTTCGCCAAGCAGGTCTTGGGCAGCCTGACAACACCCCAGGAGGAAGCATGACCGAACACTTCAGCACCGAGGCGGCAGGTACCCCGGTCGCGCCCGGCCGCTACGTGCGCGTCGACGACGTCGAGGCCGTCGAGTTCGTCGAGGGCCTGGAGTTCCGCCCAGTGCTCGCGGAGAACACCATGGCCAACTTCGTGTCGTTCGCGGAGAACACGACCGCACCCATGCACGTCCACGCGGAGGAGCAGATCACCATCGTGCTCGACGGCGAGTTCGAGTTCACTTTGGACGGTGACACGCGGGTGATGCGCGCGGGCGACGTCGCGGTGATCCCGTCGTGGGTTCCGCACGGCGCCCGGACCACGAACACGACGTGCCGGGAGATCGACGTCTTCAACCCGCCCCGCGAGTCGCTGCTCGACCACGCCCGCAAGCAGAACGACCGCTGAGCCGCGATGCACGCGATCCGGGTCGGCCGGTTCGGCGGCGAGGAGGTGCTCGACTACACCGAGGTGCCGGTGCCCGAGCCAGGCCCCGGCCAGGTACGCGTGCGCCTGCACGCCGCCGGCGTCAACCCCGCCGACACCTACATCCGCACGGGCGGCTACGCGTTCTTCACCCCGGCGCTGCCCTACACCCCCGGGTTCGACGGAGCCGGTGTCGTCGACGCGGTCGGCGCCGGGGTCACGTCCACCGCGCCGGGGGCGCGGGTGTTCCTGAGCTCGCTGGGCACGACGGGCTTCTCCGGCGCCTACGCGGAGTTCGCCGTCACCGACGCCGCAGACGTCCAACCACTACCCGAGACGCTGTCCTACCCGCAGGGTGCCGCGATCGGCGTCCCGTGCGCCACCGCGTGGCGCGCGCTGTTCCAGAAGGCGGCGCTGCGGGCGGGAGAGACGGTGCTGATCCACGGCGCCAGCGGCGGTGTCGGCGTCCCCGCCACGCAGCTCGCGCGGGACGCGGGCGCCACGGTGATCGGTACCGCCGGGACGCCCGAGGGTGCCGAGCTCGTCCGCGCTGCCGGTGCCCACCACGTCCTCGACCACACCGCCGCCGGCTATCGCGACGAGCTCGCGGACCTCGCTCCGTCCGTGGTCATCGAGATGCTCGCCGACGTCAACCTCGCCGACGACCTGGAGTTCCTCGCGACCCACGGCCGCATCGTGGTGGTCGGCAGCCGCGGCACGCTCGAGTTCACCCCTCGGCTCACCATGCGCAAGGAGGCCACGATCCTCGGCACCGCCCTCTGGAACGCGACGCCGGCCGAACACGCCATCGCGCTCGCCGGCGTCGCCGCCAAGCTCGGCAACGGCACACTCCGTCCGGTCGTGGGCACGGAGCTACCGCTCCACGACGCCGCCGAGGCCCATCGGCGCGTCCTCGCGCCCGGCGCCCGCGGCAAGCTCGTCCTCATCGCCTGACTGTGACGGTCACCGTCGCACTTGGACGAGGGCGTGGTTTCCGTTGGTGCGCCACGTCTTCTCGGTCGTGTCGAGGTGGGACAGGACTTCTGTGGACAGTCCCACCACGACGTCGGACTTGAGTGTGCGCAGCGCGGCGACCGGGCCGGGGAAGTAGTCCGTCGCCGCCTCGAACGGGGTGAGCGGGTCCCACGCGCGGTCGCCCACCAGGCGGCGGTAGTTGAGGTCGCCCTTCATGATCGTGACGGTCGCCGCCGCGAACTCGGCCGCGAGGTCGGCCGGCATGCGGTCGTAGGACCACGGCGCGACGGAGAACGGGTGCGCGTGGACCGTGAGGGTGCCGCCGGTCATCGCCTCCCACAGGCGATGACCGATCCGCGCGGCCTCGCCCGGGGCGCCGAGCAGCCGGCGCAGCGCGGCCGTCACGTCGGCGGTCGTCGCGTCGGAGACGTAGTACGGATAGGCCTTGACGTGCAAGGCGATCGTGCGCGCCCGGCCGGTCTCGAGCAGCTGGTCGGCGAGCACGAGGTCCGGCACGAGTTCGCGGCCCGCGTTGTCGGCGACGAGGCACACGGTGCCCGGCCCGTCGTCGTCGAGCTGGTCGTCGAGCAGGTGCCACAGCAGCGCGCTCTGGTCGGCGACCAGAGCGCCCGGCTCGGCCTCCGGCCCGCGTGCGGAGATCCGGAAGCCCAGGTCGGCCCGGTTGCCCCAGACCGACGCGGCGACGAGCGCGGCGTTGCGGTCGGCCGGCGGCTCGTCGAGGGCCGCGAGGTCGGCCGTCATCTCGGGCGTCGCCAGCTCCGCGGACTTGAACGGCTCGAACGGGTCGACGCCGCGCCACGGTCCGGGTGCGAAGTAGCCGACCGCCTCGAGCAGCCTGCGGTAGAAGTAGCTCTCCGCCCACAGGAACGGCACGTCGTACCAGCCGCGGCCGAGGTGACCGAGCCCGCGATCGGCCCACAGGTCGTGGTCGGGCGCGGAGTCGGGCAGCGGGCGCAGGACGCCGGTGATCTCGCGGCCGAGGTCGTCGAGGGCGCGGCGGTGCTCCGGCGGGTACGGCAACCCGTCGCGGACCTTGGCGATCAGCGCCGGGTGGCGGTCGTGCAGCACACTCCACGGAAACGACCCCGGTTCGGAGCTCACGATCTCTGGCGCGTCCGGCATGCTCGCCCATCGCTCGACGTCACGGGTGGTCGCCGCCGAGTCTCACACACCCCGCCGTCACCCGTCGGGTGCCGCTCGGCCGAGTTCGGTCGCCTCGGCCAGGTCGGCCGGTTGCCCGGTCCGTTCGTACCGTCGGGACAGCGCCGCGGCGAGGTCGCGCCGGGCATCGACCCGGTTCTCGAGTGTCTCCTGCCGAAACAGCGAGATCGCCCGCTCCAGGAGGTCGAGCCGGCCGGTCCGCTCGTACTCCGCGATCAGCGCGACGCCCGTGTCGCGGGGCGACGTGAGCCCGAAGTTCTGCCGCGCCTCCGGGGGCACCAACCGCGGGTCGACCGTGTGGAGGTTTGTGTAGAGGGCCTGCGCCAGCCACCGGTCGGTCTCGCCGTCCCCGGCCGGCAGCGCCTGGTACCGGCACAGGTGCAACGCCGCGACGCGGCCGAGGCTGCCGGCGTCCGGCTCGCCCAGGGCCGTGAGCTCGGCGACCAGGGCGAGCGCGCGTTCCTCGAGCACCCCGGACGAGTCTCCGTCGGCATGCCGGGCGATGCGGGCGTCGAGATCCGCGAGCAGCCTCTCCTTCATGGCACACCATCGTGCCTCACTACCGCCGCCGCTCGTGTCGGCATGGAATCGTCGGACCCAGGCCGTACGGTGAGCCCATGGACTGGAAGATCGAACTCATCCCCGTGCCGGTGTCCGATGTCGACCGGGCCAAGGCGTTCTACGAGAAGGTGGGCTTCAACGCCGACCACGATCACAAGGTGCACGACGCCCTGCGGTTCGTGCAGCTGACACCGCCCGGCTCGGCCTGCTCCATCGTGCTCGGCGAGGGCATCACCGAGAAGAGACCGGGCACGCAGGAGATCCAGTGCGTGGTCGCGAACGCCGAGACGGCACGCAAGCAGTTGCTCGACGCCGGCGTCGAGGCGAGCGAGGTCGACGTGCAGCCGTTCGGCAACTTCGTCTACTTCCGTGACCCTGACGGCAACAGCTGGTCGTTGCAGGCCCTGGAGTCGCGTCCGAACGGCTGACCGACGCCGGCCGCACCGTGCGGCCGGCGGTCAGTAGTAGGTGGGTTGCGGCTCGGCGGGTCGGGCCGGGACGACATCGAGGTCGGGATCGTCGACGAGGGCCTCGATGACGCCGCGCGTGGCGCCGATGCCGGCCCAGTGCGGGTCGACGTCGCTGGCGAAGAACCACGCGTGGTCGGCGGGCCAGACGAGAGCGGGAGGTGGGGTGGGGGAGCGGACGCCGAGGGTCTGCTCCCACGTGTCCATGGCGGTGAGTGGGCCACGGAGTAGCGCGTACGTGCGGTGCGGGAGGTCGAACCGCGGGCCGGGAGGGAGCTCCAGGTCGGAGTAGCCGTCCCAGACGCCGAAGTAGCAGTCCGCCGGGGTCGCGGTGAACGACGCGAGGCGGTGGAGCGCCTGGCGCGCCCGGGTCATGTCGGACGGGTGGCCGTCCGGGAGGTCGACGTCAGCTTCGGCCTGGCCGGCGCTGGTGGGATCGGAGATGAAGCGCAGCCGGGCGAAGGCCTCGTAGCCCGTCGGGCCGAAGGAGATCAGCTGCATCGGCGGGGTGTCGGAGCGGAGGAGCCAGCTCGCGGCAGCCGTGTCCGTGCAGAAGCGCAGGCCCATGGCGAGCCAGGCTACGCGGTGCGCCGACGACTCGCGAACTGTCCTAACTGGACAAGCCGACGTCAAGTTGTCGTGCCGGTTGTACGAACCGGAACGCGGGGAGATCCGGTGGGACGGACAGGCAGGACGGCGGCGCGGTTGGCGGACGTGGACGCCGACCTCGCGGCACTCGGCCGCGGCGGCTACTACGCGCGGCTGTTCACCTTGCAAGCCAGTGGATATCTCGCCGAGGAGCGACCATGACAGGACGGTGGGCGCTCGTCGCGGGGTGCGGGGGAACAGCATGTCACCGACGTTGCTCGACGGTGCCCGGGTCGTGGCCCTCCGCGCCGGGCGCGCGGTCCGCGGAGACCCGGGCTCGGACTGCCCACCCTGACCGTGGTACCGCCCGGCTGCCTGGTGGTCGCCGGGGACAACCCGCACAGCCAGGACTCCCGACACCTCGGCTTCGTCTCCCCGACCGCGGTTCTCGGGTCGGGTGACCCGTGTGCTGTCGAGCAGCCGCGCGACCTGCGTGTGATCTTGGTCAGTAGTTCGTCAGCGGGCTTGGTCGATGACGTCGGCGGCCTTCGTCGCGACTGATCGCAGACTGTGGTTCTCCAGCACCCACTTCGACAGGGTCTGGCGCCGGGCCGGGTCGGGGTGTTCGCTGAGGGCCTCGTCCATCGCGGTGGCTACGGCGTCGTCGTCCCACGGGACCGCCCAGCCCAGGTCCTGTTCGATGACGGTCGGGGCGAGTGGGCCGACTCCGGCGTAGATCACGGGGGCGCCTGCGCACAGACCGGCGAGGGCCTTGGTGGCGTACGCGAAGTCGTATCCGGCGTTGGGGTTGATCGAGGCGAGCGATGCCGCGGCGGAGGAGAACTCTCGCCGGAGCTCCTCGGCGGGGCGCGGTGTGCGGAACTCCACGCGGCCGGGGGCGAGGCGCTCGGCGAGCTTCTTCAGCGTGGGCACGTCGGTGCCCTGGCCGATCATCAGCAGCCGCGCGTCGGGGTGTTTCGACGCGATCTTGGCGAAGCCGCGGACGAACACGCCCGCGCCGTGGATCTCCGACATCGTGCCGCCGTAGACCAGCGTCTTGGCGGGTTCCTGCTCGGCGTAGGCGAACCGGTCGGTGTCGACGCCCACGCCCACGACCCGCACCAGCTCGCCGCGCACGCCGAGCCGCACCAGGTCGTCGCGGACGCCGTCGGAGATCGCGAGGACCGAGCGCGAGCCGTTGACGACCCAGCGCTCGAGCACCTTGAGCACTCGCACGACGTTCCGGTTGACTCCGATGCCCTCGGCCGCGGTCGACACGACGTCGTCGGAGAAGTGGACGTAGGGAATGCGGCGCAGCGCGCACGCCACCCGGCTCGCGACGCCGGTCGTCGTGGGCGGTTGCACGACCACGACGTCGCCGCGGGTGAACAGGAGGCGGAAGAACAGCGGGATGTCGTAGCTCAGGTACTGCACGTACCCGCGCACGTTGCCGCCCTTGTCGCGCAACACCGGCCAACGGCGCACATCCAGGCCCGCGTCGTCGATCCGGGCGTTCCCGGGTGGAACAGTGGTCAGCACCTTGACCTGGTGCCCCCGGGCGACCAACTCATCGGCCAGCGCACCGAGCTGGTACGCCGCGGCGCCCGTTTCCGGGCGGAACAACCGGGAGACGATCGTGACGCGTGCCGCGGCAGACGTGACGCCGTGTTTCTTGGCGACCGGTCGGGTCATTTCGTCACGGGTTCAGCCGCAGTGCTGGTTGTACAGAATCTTGTCGACCTGAATACCGGCGGTGCCCCCGAAATCAATGCACCGGTTGCTCATGTCGACGCCGGCGGGCGTATAGACGGGTCCCGCGTAGTAGGAATAGTTGCCCCGGTCGCAGCCGACGCTACTCGGGCAAGCGGGCCACGCCGATCCGGACGGACGGATCTTCGCGAGGGTGTCCCTCGCTTGGCCGTAGGCGTCCCCGTGATGGCGCGAGACAAGGCAGTTTCGCTTGGCCGACGAGGACCAGTAGATCTCCATGTGCAGCTCGATCTCGTCGGTGATCTGGTTGCCGACCGGGTGGATCCCCACCAGTTCGTAGGACGAGCCACATTCCCCGGCGCGCACGGAGGCAGGAGTCGTCGGAATTTTCGAGTCGCTGGCGGCGACGGCCGGCGAGGCGAGAGTGACCGACAACATGAATGCGGCGGCCACGCCGCACAGGGCGCCAAGAATTCGCATGTTCCCCCCAGGGTCGACACGTTCGGCAAGACATTAACAGAGAAAGGAGAGCGTCCGCCACCACTTGTCGCCGCCACCCATCGTTCCCGTGGATGGCCGTGACGTACCTCTTCACCTGGCAGCAGCGGGGGAGCGTCCGCCATGTGTTTCGATGTCTCGGTGACCAGCCACGAAGACCTGCCTGCCGACACGCGCGTCGTCCGCGTCAGTCGCGAGATCGCGGCCGGGGCCGCGCGAATCTTCGAGCTCATCGCCGACCCCGCGAACCAGCCGCGCTGGGACGGCAACGACAACCTGGCGGAAGCACCGGCCGGGCAGCGCGTCCGGGCTGTCGGCGACGTGTTCACCATGACGCTCACCCGTAACGCCGCCGTCCGCGAGAACCACGTGGTCGAGTTCGAGGAAGGGCTTCGCATCGCGTGGCGGCCCGCGGAGCCGGGGCGGCAGCCGCCGGGCCACCTGTGGCGCTGGGAGCTGGAACCGGTCGACGCGTCGTCGACGCGGGTGACCCACACCTACGACTGGACGGACCTGACCGACGAGCGCCGGTACGAGCGCGCGCGGGCGACCACGCCGGAGAAGCTCCAGGCCTCGCTCGACCGGCTGGCGACAGTCGCCGAGCGCGACAACCGCTAGGCACTGAGCCGTCCAAGTCTCTGGCGTGCGCGAGCCGAAGACGCAAGACTGGGCGGATGAAGGGTTGGACGCTGATGGCGGTCGGAGTGGCTTGCGTGGTGCTCGGCGGTTTCTGGTTCCTGCAGGGAATCGGGGTGATCGGCGGCAGCTTCATGACGAGCTCGACGACGTGGCTGGCGATCGGACTGGTCCTCGCGGTGGCCGGCCTGACCATGATCACCGTGGCAGCACGCGGACGGCGCAAGCAGGTGTGAGCAGCGCACCGCGGACCGAGTGCGCGATCCTGTGTGGACCACCTGGTGTCGCCGTGTCGTCCGGCGGGTGAGCTACCTTGACGCCCATGGGCGCAACCCTCGAGGAGGAGTCCGGCTGGAGCCGGTGGCGTCGGCCACGGCCGACCGCGGCTCAGCGGCGCCAGGACGTCTGGACGGGGCTCGCGGTTCTCGGCGGCTCGGTACTGGTGACCGTCCTCGTCAACAGCATGGGCGCGTTCGCCTTCGGTTCGGCGCCGTCGCTCACCGAGCAGTTCGCCTGGACCGCGGCGATGACCGCGCCGCTGGTCGTGCGCACCCGGTTCCCGCTCGCCGTGCTGTTCGCGGTGGGCGTGCTGTTCATCTTCGGGCAGGTGCGGCAGGTCGGCGACAACCTGGTGCCGTCCATCGCGTTGTTCCTCGCGATCTACACGGTCGGCGCGTGGGAGCGTAACCGCACACTCGCCCGGTGGGCCCGGATCGGCGTGATCGCCGCGATGTTCGCCTGGCTCGGGTTCAGCCTGGTGCGAGCGCTGTTCGAGCCGCATGACGGCTTCGACGACGCCGCCGGACCGCTGGACCCGTTCGTGGCGGCGGTGATCTACGAGATCGGGTTCAACGTGCTGTTCTTCCTGTCCGCGTACGTCTTCGGCAACGCCGCCTGGCTTTCCGTGCGCCGGCAGGCCGAACTGGCGCGCCAGGCCGAGGAACTGCGACGCTCGCAGGAGCAGAACACCCGCGGCGCGGTCGTCGCCGAGCGGGTTCGCATCGCCCGCGACCTGCACGACGTCGTCGCCCACCATGTCTCGGTGATGGGCGTGCAGGCGGGCGCCGCCCGGCGGGTCCTGGACAAGGACGCCGACGCCGCTCGCGAGGCGTTGCGCTCGGTCGAGCACACGGCGCGGGTCGCCATCGGCGAGCTGCGTGGTCTGCTCGGTGTCCTGCGCGCGGAGCCGGACGGCGACACCGCCCCGGCCGACGCGCCGGCCGGCCAGTACCCGTCCTCGCCGGGGCTCGGTGAGCTCTCCGAGCTGGTCGCCACCGCGCGAGCGGCCGGGCTGGAGGTCGAGCTCGGGACGTACGGGGACGCGCGACCGGTGCCGGACGGGATGGCCCTGTCCGCCTACCGGGTGGCCCAGGAGGCGCTGACCAACGTCGTCCGGCACGCCGGCGCGCGCAAGGCCGACGTCCGGGTCCGGTACCTCGCCGACACCCTGGAGATCGAGATCGCCGACGACGGCCGCGCCGGAGTGCGCCGGCCCGGCGGTCCGCCGGATCGCGGGTTCGGGCTTCTCGGGATGCGCGAACGGGTCGCGGTGCACGGCGGCGAGCTGGAGGCCGGGCCGCGCCGCGACGGCGGCTTCCGCGTCCGCGCGGTGCTGCCGACACGGTCCGAACCGTCCACTTCGGATACTCCGGACGACGTGGAGATGTCGCCGTCATGACCGTCGACGGAACGCGCCCGCTGCGCGTGGTACTCGCGGACGACCAGGAGCTCGTGCGCGCGGGGTTCCGGGTCATCCTCGGGACCGAGGACGGCATCGAGGTCGTGGGGGAGGCGGGCGACGGGCGCGCCGCGGTCGAGCTGGTCGAGCGCCTGCGGCCGGACGTGGTCCTGATGGACGTGCAGATGCCCGGCGTCGACGGGCTGGAGGCCACCCGCCGGATCCTCGGCGCGGCCACCCCGGACCGCCCGGTCAAGGTCGTCATCCTCACGACGTTCGACCGCGAGGACTACCTCTTCGAGGCCCTTCGCTGTGGTGCCAGCGGGTTCCTGTTGAAGAACGCGTCACCGGAGGACCTCGTCGACGCGGTCCGGGTCGTCGCCCGCGGGGACGCGCTGCTGTCGCCGGAGGTCACCCGAAGGGTGGTCGCCAGGTTCACGACGGCCGCGACGACGACGCCGGCGTCCCGCCCGCCGGAGCTCACCGACCGGGAGTTCGAGGTACTGGTGGCGCTCGCCCGCGGGGCGAGCAACGCCGAGATCGCCGACGAGCTCTTCCTCGGTGAGTCGACGGTGAAGACGCACGTGTCGCGCGTGCTGGCGAAGCTCGGCCTGCGCGACCGCACCCACGCCGTGGTCTTCGCCTACGAGAACGGCATCGTGGCGCCGCGCGGACGCTGACCGGACGGCGGGTCCTCCGCGCGGGGGACCCTCGCGGTCGGTCGTGCGCCGGACGCGCGGCGGGCCGGTCGCGCCATAGCGTTGTCCCATGTTGACAGTGCGGGGAATCAGCCGAAGCTTCGGCGCCAACCGGGTGCTCGACGAGGTGTCGTTCGACGTCCGGCCCGGCCGGATGACGGGCTTCCTCGGAGCGAACGGCTCCGGCAAGACGACGACGATGCGGATCATCCTGGGCGTGCTCGCCGCCCACGGCGGCACCGTGACCTGGCGGGACGGGGCGGTGACCCAGCCCGTGCGCCAGCGGTTCGGCTACATGCCCGAGGAGCGTGGCCTGTATCCGAAGATGAAGGTGGCCGAGCAGATCGCCTGGCTCGGCGAGCTGCATGGGCTCACCCGAGAGCGAGCCAGGACGCAGACGTCCCGGCTGCTCGAGCAGCTCGAGCTGGCCGACCGGGCGAACGACAAGCTCGAGACGCTCTCGCTCGGCAACCAGCAGCGCGCGCAGGTGGCCGCCGCGCTGGTGCACGACCCCGAGCTGCTCATCCTCGACGAGCCGTTCTCCGGGCTGGACCCGATCGCGGTGGACACCGTGCTCGGGGTGCTGCGCGAGCGGGCCGCGACCGGTGTGCCGGTGCTGTTCTCCAGCCACCAGCTCGCGGTGGTGGAACGGCTCTGCGACGACCTGGTGATCATCTCCGGCGGACGGATCGCCGCGAGTGGCGGGCGCGACGAGCTGCGCGCCAGGCACGGCGCGCCGCGCTTCGAGCTCGTGGTCGACTCCGACGCCGGCTGGCTGCGCGACCATCCCGGCATCCGCGTCGTGGACATCGACGGTCCGCGCGCCGTCTTCGACATCGATGCGCGTCAGCAGGACCAGGAGGTGCTGCGCGAGGCGCTGCGGCGCGGTGACGTGCGCAGCTTCGCGCCCGTGGTGCCGTCTCTCGACACGATCTTCAAGGAGGTCATCTGATGACCGTCACGACAGCACCCGAGCCGCGCGTGAGTGCCGAAACGGCGTCGGGCACCCAGTTCTGGGCGGCCACCCGGCTCGTGGCCGAGCGGGAGGTGCGGACCTTCCTGCGGATGAAGGGATTCTGGATCGGCCTGGCGGTGATCATCGTCGGGCTGTTCGCGCTCTCGGTGCTGCCGCCGCTGTTCGGTGGGGACGACCCGAAGGTGGCGACGGTCGGCGCGGAGGCGGAGAGGATCCTCGACGGTGCGGAGCTCGACATCCAGCGGTCGGCCGACGTGGGGGCGGCCGAGCGACTGGTCCGAGACGAGGACGTCGACGCGGCCGTCGTGCCGGACACCACCGGCGAGTCGGTGTCCGGTGTCCGGGTCGTCGCGCTGTCCGACCCGCCCACCGACGTCGTCGCCGCGTTGAGCACGGCGCCACCGGTGGACCTGCTGGATCCGTCCGACGTCGGCGAGGACCAGCGTCAGGTCGTGATCATGGTGTTCGCGTTGGTGTTCCTGATGTTCGGCATGGGTGGCGCGGCGATCGCGCAGAGCACGGTCACCGAGAAGCAGACCCGCATCGTCGAGATCCTGGTGTCGACGATTCCGGTGCGCGCCCTGCTCGCCGGGAAGATCCTGGGCCACACCGTTCTGACGTTGGGACAGGTCGCGGTGCTCGCCGTGGCGGCGCCGGTCGCGTTGCGGATGGGCGGGCACGGCGAGCTGCTCGCCGTGGTGGCACCGGCACTCGGCTGGTACGTGCCGTTCCTGGTCCTCGGGTTCATGCTGCTCGCGTCGATGTGGGCGGTCGCCGGATCGCTCGTCAGCCGGCAGGAGGATCTCGGCTCGAGCATGGGCGTCGTGGTGATGCTGGTGATGGCGCCGTACTTCCTGGTGATGTTCCAGTCCGACAAGCCCGCGGTCATGACGGTCCTGTCCTACGTGCCGTTCTCCGCGGCCGTCGCGATGCCGGTCCGGATGTTCTCCGGGGAGGCAGCGGCATGGGAGGCGCTGGGTTCGCTGGGCGTGCTCGCCGTCGCGGTCGCCCTGGTGGTGCTCCTGTCGAGTCGGCTGTACTCGGGGTCGCTGCTCAAGACGGGTAGCAAGGTGGCGCTGTCGACCGCGTGGCGCCGCGACGACTGACCGGTCGCCCGACGGGGCCAGCACGGGGAACGCCCCGATGGCGAACATGCCTCGCGAACCTAGCTTGGAACGAGCCGGACGACGGGTCCGGCTCGTTCCAAGCCCGTGACACGAGGAGACACACCATGACGAACCAGGACTTCGACCTGGCCGAGCTGCTGGAGACGATGCAGCACCTCGACCGGCTCGACGAACCGGTCATCCGCGTCGACGACCCCCCGCCGACCGAGCACATCCCGCTCGAACCCGAGAACCTCGAAGACGACCCCATCATCCGCGTCGACGACCCGGTCGACCCGCAGCCGGGCCAGGACATCCCGATCGAGCCGGAGACACTCGAAGACGACCCGATCATCCGTATCGACGACCCGGTCGACCCGCAGCCGGCCGAGGACATCCCGATCGAGCCCGAGTGGTACCCGTGCGACGAGGCCGAGGCACCCGTGGCCGAGGCAACCGTCGAGCCCGAGCCTGTCGAGGAGGAGTACGACCCCGCCGTGACGTGTTACTGAGCCGGCCGCGGGTCCTCGGGGCGTCGGCCTCGCGGACCCGCGCTCAGTAGGACGGCAGGATCCGTGGATACGGACGAATCACTGCGGACGACCCCGCGTCGACGCGCTTCCTGCCCGAGCCGGCTCCGTCGCTGGAGCTGAAGTTCGCGGCTCGGGGGCTGCGCCGCGGGATTCGCGCGCCGTGGGGCGAGCGGTGGCGTGGCAGTGCGCTGGCGGCGGTCCCGAAGTCGGCGCTGCTGCACGGGACGAGGACCGCAACGCTCCTCCTGACCTGCTTCGGGCTGTCCTAACGCAGCCGCACCACCTTCAGTTCGGGCGAGGACAGGATGTCCCGTTCGCAGAACCGGGATCGCACCCATTCGCTCGTCGAGAACAGGGCGGTCTGGTCGGCGTGGTGTGCGGAGCGCGGGTTGCTCGACTGGGAGTAGGTCAGCAACGTGGCCGCGTTCGGGCAGCGGCGGCCGGTGAACGAGACGACCTGGATGTGGCTGGACCCGTGTACGACCTCGACGTCGCCGCGGGTCGGGTCCCAGGTCGGGATGATCATGTTCAGCACGCCCTGTTGCCCGACACCGCCGTGGATCGGGATCCGCTTGCCGTTGCGGACGACGTAGTGGTTCTCGCCCAGCGGGGCGTCCGGCTCGATGCCCGCCGCGCGCAGTTCGGCGACGGCGTCACCCAGTGCCTGGGCCACCAGGGGGTTCGCCGTGTTCAGCGTGTTCGGCGTGGCGACCGGGTCGGCCGCGTCGAACTGCACCAGCCACAGGTCGGCGTCATCGATCTCGTTGGCGCGCAGCCAGAATCGTTCGAACAGCAGGCCGCCGCGGCTCTCGACGTTCATCCGACGGTCCCAGTTGGACAGTGCGGTGCAGGCGTCACCGACTTCCACCGTGCCGCCGCCGGTGGTCGGCGCCCGACCCCCGGGCAGCTCGGCGCACAACTCGGCGACGTCCTCGGCCACCTGCTCGCCGGACCAGCTGCGGTTGGTGAACAACAGGTTCTGCATCCTCTGGCGGGTGAGGTCGCCGAGTTGTTCCTCGACCGCGGTGATGCCCATGCGGGTTCGCGGGTCGCGCTTGGTGGCGATGTCGCCCATGATCCGCGGGTAGCCGGTGATCGGCTGACGCGGGTTGGTGAGCCAGGCGCTGTCGTTGGAGTTCTCCACGTAGTCCCTGCGGGTTAGCACCGGCATCCGGCTCGGGCCGAAGATGCCGGGCACCAGAGCGTCCCGGTCACGCCCCCAGGCGCAGTCCGTGCGCGATCCGTCCAGCACGCTGATCCCGGAGTCCGGGAAGAGCTCGGCGCCGAGCGGTGTGTTGCACCGGGCGGCGAGCTCGTCGGTCACGTGTGGGACGACCTGGATGTCGGCGTACAGCGCGCGGCCGGACTGGTCGGCGGCGATCGTGTTGACCCATGGCACGCCCTGGGTGTGGGACAGCACGTCGACGATGTCCCTGGTGCTGTGGGCCCGGTTGAGCTCGAACCAGGTGTTGAGGCCGCGCATGTTGGCCTGGTTGGCGTCCCGGATCGTGTACGCGGTGTCGGTGGTCCACGACAGCGGGAGGCCGAACACAGGTGACAGCACCGGCCCGTACCGCGTCGAGTACAGCGCGCGCTCCACGGTTGCCGTGGAGCCGTCCGGGTTGAGCACCTCGACCGCCACTCGCCGACTGGTCATCCGCTCCCGCTTCCCGCCGACGAGATAGGTCGTCGGGTCCCCGGGTACCAGGGTGACCTGGAACAGGCCGAAGGTGATCGGGGTGGCGACGGTGTGGCTCCACGCCACGTCACGGTTGAAGCCGATCTGCACCATCGGCATGCCGAGCAGGCTGCCTCCGCTCACGTCGAGCTTGCCCGGCACGGTCAGCTGCGACTGCCAGAACCGGCGGCCGCCGTGCCACGGGTAGTGCGGGTTGCCCAGCAGCAGGCCGCGACCGTTCGCCGTGCCGTCCGAGCCGACGGCGATCGCGTTGCTGCCCATGTCCGGGTTCCCCAGCGCGGCACGAACCCGTTCCACCGCGTCGGCCGGAACCGCCGCCGGTGCGCTCGGCGCGCTCGGTGGCGCGGCGGACGCGATGCCGTCGATCACCTGACCCTGACCGCCGATTGTGGACAGCGCGTGGAAATGCCGGTACACGTCGAGCTCGGTGATCGGGCGCACCCAGCCGGCGCCGCGGCACGCCGGGTCGGAGATGCGGGACACGCCGGTGTCGCGGAGGTAGCGGTTGTACCCGGCGACGTACCCGCCGATGATCGCGCGCACCTCCCGCCGCGGCCCCATCGGCGGTGGCGCGGCGACCACGCGCTCGATCACTCGCGAGTCGTTGACCTGCTGGAAGTACAAGTCGCTGGTGAGGCTGTCCCGCGCGGGCCCGTAGGCGGTGTTGGCGGGGGCGTCCGGCCCGAGGTGGCGGGACCGCTGGGCGCTCACGGTGAGGTAGGTGTCGGCCAGCACGCAGATGTTGTCCGTGGCGGCGGCGAACCCGTACCCGTAACCCAGGCCGGCGAAGTCCTTCGCCTTGATGTGGGGGACGCCGAACTCGGTGTAGCGGATGTCGGCCGCCAACCCCCGCGTGTCTCGTAGTTCTGTCCCGGCTGCCGAATCGCCCGCGGCGACCCCGGAGACCATGGTCGTGACCATCGCGGCGACGGCCAGCGCCGCGCCCCAGCTGATGCCCCTTCGCATACCCATGTCCTACCGGATCGAACCGGACGCCGTATCAGGGCAAAACCCTGACTTCGCCCGGCGCCGCCGGGCTACCGAGGCCGGGAATGGCGCGCCGGCCGCCGAGCACCCGCCGCCGAGCACCCGCCGCCGCCACACAGACCACGCCGCCCGGCTCGGCGCCCGACCGCAGTTGCGGCAGCCAGAACTCGGCGAAGTCGTGGGTCAGCCCATCACTGTGCCGGTGGAGTACGGGTTGATCTCGCGCTTGCGGGAGAACGTGCCCAGGCCGATCGCGTGGCCGGTGTGTTGGCACGCATAGGAGACCGGGTCCGCGTCGTGGTCGTGGCCGTTCTCGACCGCGGTGATGAGGGTGGCCATCATCCGGCCGGCCAGCGGCGCGTTCTTGAACTGGTTGCCGCTGGTGCCGACGGCGACGTAGTAGCCGTCGAGGTCGGTGCGGTCGTAGATCGGTGTCCAGTCCGACGCGACGTCGTAGATGCCGGCGATTCCCTTGGGCTGGCTGGGGATCCGCAGCTCGGGGAAGCGCCGCGCGGCCCGGGTCACCTGGGTCTCGTACAGGCTCGCGGTCCGGTTGAGGTTCGCGGTGTCCGGGTCGTCGACCCAGTCCAGCGGGTCGCAGTCGGGTTCGGTGCCACCCACCAGCACCGCGTCGCCGGACTCGGGCCGCAGGTAGATGCCGAGGTCTGGGTCGGCGATGACCGGGCCGAGCCGGTCCCGGTCGTGGTAGCCGGGTGGCGCGGCGAGGTGGTGGACCTCCTGGCGCAGCGGCCGCACGGTGATGGTGAACTCGCCGCCCACGCCGGCCAGCGTGTTCACCCGGCCCGACCACGGCCCGGCGCAGTTCACCACGACCGGGGTGTCCATGCGTCCGCCGGACAGCGTCACCCCGGCCACCCGGTCGCCGGCCCGGCGGATCTCGGTGACCACCTGTCGGAACAGGTACCGCGCCCCGTGCCGGACGGCCGCGTCGGCGAGGTTCCGCGTGGCCAGCAGCGGATCGTCGACGAAGCCTCCGTCCACTGTGTACAGCGCGGCCAGCTCACCGTCCGGTTCGGACCAGAACGCCGGGTCGTCCAGCCGCTTGGGCGGCCAGAACCGCCCGGGATCCAGGCCGGGCACCCGCCGCCGCAGCTCGGCCGCGTCCCAGTCCTCGTACGGCACGCCCACCTGCTCGAACAGCTCGACCGACCGGTCGCGGTTCGAGATCGGGGCGTCCAGCATCACCGCACCGGTCCTGCGCAGTACCGCCAACTGGTCGCCATGGGCCGCGCCGAGGTGGTCGGCCCACCGCGCCCAGCAGTGCATCGACTCCCACGCCGCCACGACGCCGTCGAGGGTCGAGTAGTGGAACCGCATGATCGCGCTCGACGCGCTCGTCGAACCCTGGCCGGCACCCGAGCCCTTGTCCACCACCACGACCCGCAGACCCCGCCGCGCCAACTCGAACGCGACCGCCGACCCGATCACGCCGGCACCGATCACGACCACGTCAGCGGACTCGTCCACAGGAACCTCCCGGTATGTCGGAGAACAGCATCACCCGACCGGAGCCGCCGCCGCGCTGGCCACCCGGTGCATCAGCGGCCTGCGCTGGGACGCCCCCCGCCGCGCGGAGATCCTCCGGCACGCCCCCATCCCGGAGCCACATCTTCGCTGGACAGGCATGGCAAGCCGCCCGTGCGGGTACTCGGTTCGGACCATCATGGACGAGGAGCATCGATGACGGTCGAAAACGACGGCCTGCCGCCGACGGAGGGCGCCCACGCGCCGGATGACACCGGTCGCGGTCCAGGCAGCGATGCCCTCGACCCGCCGACCGAACTGTTGCCGCTGGACGGGGCCACGGCGACGAAGGTGGCCGCTGACGACGCGGCTGCCCGACGGGCGGAGGCGGGCATGCCGGCAACCCCGCCGCCTGCCGCCGATGCCGCGGTGGACCACGTCGTCGGATCGCACGGCAGCATGGAGGGCGACCTGTTCGACGGGGAGTCGATCAGATAGGCGCTGCCCATCGCCGGCGCATGATCGTCTTTTGGACCCGGTTCGCCGGCGTGCCCGAACTCCGGCGCGTGAAGGACATCGTCGGCGTGAGGCCTCGTGCGGTGGGCTCGGCGTGACTAGCATCACAGCCATGGACTACGAAGACGCCGTGGTGACTTTCACCACGGACAGTAAGCAGTTGGCCAGCAGCATGGCAGCCGAGGTCGCGGGGACCGAGTTCAGCTGCTGCGCACATATCGAAGGGCCGATCAGGCGGGTACACCGCTGGCACGGCCGCAAGCACTCGAGTGAGCAGTGGCGGGTGGAGATCGAGGTCGCCTCTGATGGGGCCGCCGCGTTGGTCGACCACATCACCGCCCACCACGGCGACGAGGTGCACGACCTCGTGGTGACCGACAACGTGCGCCACCTCGTCGGCGGAGCCACCGAGTCGCCCTGACCTGGTGTGACGAGAGAGCGCTCAGCGGCGTCGCTTCATCGGCGTTTCGCGGTCACCATCAGACGCAGCGAGCCCGGCATGTATGCGTGGTCGGGGCCGTGGCCGCCGCCGCGCAGTCGGGTGTCCAGCGCGTCCATCCACTCGAAGTCGTCCGTCGTGCCCTCGCGCAGCCCGCTTCGTATGCGTCCGCTTCAGAGTCGGATCTCGCGGGCGCCGGCGAGATGGTCGATGGCGCCGGTTTCGCTGAGGTCGTAGCCGCCGAGGGCGGTGAGGGCCGCGTGCACGGCGGGGTCGTGTACCGCGTCGAGGATGGGGGCCGCGGCGTCGAGTGCCTCCGCCGGGAGGACGAGGTCGTAGTCCTCCCAGGCGACGGGCAGGAAGTGCAGGTCGAGGTCCGACGCCGCGGCGCGTACCGCCAGGCCGGCGTCCGCCGCGCCGACCGCGACGGCGAGAGCGACCTCGAGGTGCGACCCGAACTCCGGCCCGCTGACCTGGTCGGGTTCGAGCCCAGCCGCGGTGAGAGCGTGGTCCAGCAGCGCCCGGGTGCCGGTCCCGGGGCTGCGTTTGGCGAACCGAAGGCCACGTACCTCCCGCAGGTCGGCGATCCCGCGAGGGTTGCCGGGCGGCAGGAGCAGTCCCTGTTCGCGCCGCCACAGGCGGACCACGACCGGGTCTCGGCCGCGCAGCACGGCCCTGGCGAACGGTGCGTTGTAGACCCCGGTGTGGTGGCGCAGGTGGGCTGTCGCGCCGTCGGCGAGGTTCGAGGCGACGGCGACGAGTCCGGCCAGGCTTCCCCGCGAGGGCACGACTGAGACGCGTTCGCCGAGGTGGCGCAGGAGCAGGCTCATCGCGGGATCGTCGCTGCCGGCGAGGCGGAAGACCGACACGCCGCCGAGCATGCGGCGGGCGGCGGCAGGCGCGCCCGGACTCACCCGGGCTCGGCGGCGCGGCGCCAGAAGGATCACGCCGTGCTGGGCGAGATGCCGGTAGGCGCGGCTCGCGGTAGCCGCGGTCGTGGCCTTGGCGGTGGCGTGGTCACGAACGCTGGGCAGCTCGGTCCCCGGTGTGAGCTCGCCGGCGACGATCGCCCTGGCGAGCTCCGAGCTGAGATCCAGATACCGAGTCACGCGCTGTCTCTCGAGTCCAGAGCCGGTTAACCTGTGTCGCGGTGTGATGCTACAGAAGGAGTCAGCGATGCGGCGGAGTCTGGTCGGGGCGTTCTTCGCGGTCCTGTTGTCGCTCACCTCGTGCGGTGGGCCGGAACAGGCGGCCGCGCCGTCGGACGAGAGGTCGTTGATCCTCGCGACCACGACGAGCACGCAGGACTCAGGCCTGCTCGACGAGCTCCTGCCGGCGTTCACCGAGGACACCGGCAGGAAGGTGAAGCCGCTGGCCGTGGGCAGTGGGCAGGCGATCGAGCTCGGTCGGCGTGGTGAGGCCGACGTGCTGCTCGTGCATTCCCCCGAGGCCGAGCTCGAGTTCGTCGCGGAGGGCAGCGCGGGGGAGCGCCGGCTGGTCATGCACAACGACTTCGTGCTCGTCGGGCCGGCGGACGATCCTGCCGAGATCCGCGATCTGCCGGCCGCGCAGGCGATGCAGAAGATCGCCACCGCGAAGTCGGGGTTCGTCTCGCGTGGCGACGACTCCGGCACCCACGCCCGGGAGCAGAAGCTGTGGGAGGAGAACAAGACCGTCCCATTCGGACAGTGGTACCGGTCGACGGGCCAGGGCATGGGCCCCACGTTGCGGGTGGCGAGTGAGACCTCGGCGTACACCTTGACCGACCGAGCGACCTACCTGGCCCAGAAGGAGAGTCTCGAGCTCGAGGTGTTGAGCGAGGGCGACGAGGCGCTGCTCAACATCTACCACGTCATCGAGATGACGAAGGACGCCGGTGACCGGGTCCAGCCGGATGCCGCGAAGGCGTTCGCCGACTGGATGGTCGGGAAGCGGGCACAGAAGATGATCGGCGAGTTCGGCCTCGAGGAAGGCGGCGGGGAGCCCCTGTTCGTTCCGGACGCGGGCAAGGACGAAGCGACGCTGGGGAACTGACGGCGTGGACGTGCTAGGCGACGGCCTGGTCGAGGCGTTGCGACTGCTGTTGACGGGGGACCAGGACACCTGGGCGGTCACCGGGCTCACCCTGCGCGTGTCGCTCAGCGCCACCTTGATCGCCTTCCTCCTCGGCGTGCCGGCGGGTACGGCGCTGGCCCTCGGTCATTTCCGTGGCCGGCGGGTGCTGCACGCGGTCGCGAACACCGGCATGGGCATGCCGCCGGTCGTGGTCGGGTTGTTCGTCACCGTCCTGTTGTGGCGCAGCGGCCCGCTCGGCGCGTTCGGTCTGCTGTACACGCCGACGGCGATGGTGATCGCGCAGGCCGCGATCGCCACTCCGATCGTGATCGCGCTGACGGCCGCTGCCCTGGCGCAGGTCGACCCGGACTTCCTCCTACAGATGCGCGGGCTGGGCGCGACGCGGCCGCGGGCACTGGGCGCGTTGCTGATGGAGGCGAAGCTGCCGCTGTTGGCCGCGGGCATGGCGGGGTTCGGCGCCGTGGTCAGCGAGGTCGGGGCCGCGCAGATGGTCGGCGGCAACCTCGCGGACGAGACGCGCGTACTCACCACCGCCGCGGTGCTCGCCACCAGCCGTGGCCAGTTCGCGCTGGCCATCGCGTTCGGCCTGGTCCTGCTGGCGATCGCGTTCGTGGTCAACCTCGCGATCACGCTCGCGCAGCACCGTCAGGCGACGGAGCGGTGAGCATCGGCTGCCGTGACCTGCGGGTCACCGCGGGAGACCGAGAGCTCGTCGCCGTGCCGAGACTGGACATCCCGACGGGGGAGACGCTCGCGGTACTCGGGTCCAACGGCGCCGGGAAGTCGACGTTGCTGCGTGCGCTCGCCCATCTGGGTACCGCGTCGCGGTCGGGGTCGGTACTGCTCGACGGGCACGTCGCCACCACCGCCGAGCTTCGCCGTGCCGTGGCCGCGGTGCTGCAGCGTCCGGTGCTACAGCGGTTGACCGTGCTCGACAACGCCGCGGCGGGCCTGCGGCTGCGGGGGGAACGGCGTGGAGCCGCTCGCCGGCGAGCCGAGCCCTGGCTCGAGGCACTCGGCGTCGCGCATCTCGCGTCCCGCAACGCCCGCACCCTGTCCGGGGGCGAGGCGCAGCGCGTGGCCATCGCTCGTGCTCTCGCCGTCGCCCCACGGGTGCTGTTGCTGGACGAACCGTTCACCGGTCTCGACGCCACGACCCGCACGGACCTGCTTGCCGACTTCCGCGCCGCGCTGGACCGGCTGGACGCCGCCGTCCTGTTCGTCACCCATGACCGTGAGGAGGCGCGGGCACTCGCGGGTCGCACGGCGCTGCTCGTGAACGGTGAGATCCGGCAGATCGGCACGACGGCGGACGTCCTCGACGCTCCTGCCGACCTCGAGTGCGCGAGCCTGCTGGGCTTCACCACCCAGCTGCCACCGACCCTCACCGGTCGGGAACGGACGCTGGTGGCGCGGCCCGAACGCTGCAGCCCGCTCGGGGACTCCGCGCCACCTCCGCCCGACGCGGTCGTGGTCGAGGGCGTCCTTCGCCGAGCCGTCCCGCTCGGCGGTGCGCTCCGGTTGGACGTGGACACCGCCGCCGGTGCCGTCACCGCGGTCACGACGGCGGAGATCGCGCACACTCCCGGCGACACGATCCGTCTCGCGATCCCCTGCGAGCACCTCCGCGCATGCGAACCATGACGGTCTCGACGCCGGAGGTCGGGGTGCGTGCCTGACTATCATCGCTCAGGTGGCGACCGCGGCTGGCATCGTGCTCGCGGGTGGACGTTCCACCCGGATGGGTGCGGCCAAGGCTGCCCTCGAGTGGCACGGCTCGACGCTGCTGTACCGCGCCGCTGCCGTTCTCGCGCGCGCGGTCGACGGGCCGGTGCTCGTGGTCGCGGCGCCCGGCCAGGAACTGCCGGAGCTGCCGAGCGGGATCGCGGTGGTCGAGGACCCGGTCGAGGGGCTCGGCCCGATGCAGGGGCTGGCCACCGGACTGGCGGCGCTCGCCGACCGGGCCGAGTCCGCGTTCGTGTGTTCCACGGACCTGCCCTTCCTGCATCCCGCGTACGTGCGACGGGTGCTGCGCGGGCTGACCGACGACATCGAGGTGGCGTTGCCGGTGGCGCGGGGCTTCCGTCAGCCGCTCGCCGCCGGGTATCGGACCCGGATCGCGGGGCTGGTGGCGGATCTGCTGGCGCAGGGCAACCAGCGCCCGGGGATGATCTTCAAGCACTGCGCGGTCGGGCAGCTGGACGACGCGGCTCTGCTCGACGACGCGGCGCTCGTCAAGTTCGACCCGGAGCTCGACTCCGTGGTCAACGTCAACACCCCGGAGGACTACGCGGCCGCCCGGGACCGGGAGCCGCCCGAGGTCGCGGTCGAGCGGTTCGGGGCCCTGGCCAAGCGTGGTGGGCACCGGCCGCGCACGGTCCGCGCGGCGACGATCGGCGCGGCCGCGGCCGCCGTCGGGCTGACGTTCGACCGCCACGTCGTGGCCGCGGTGAACGGTGACCAGGTGACCCGGGACGGCCGGATGCCGCTGGTCGCGGGCGACGGCGTCGCCTTCCTGTCGGCGGACGCCGGCGGTTGAGGCATACAGTCGACACGTGGCCCCTGGTGGATTCTTCGGACGGGCGCTGGTCGTCGACATCAGCGGCCGCGACGCCGCGGGTACCCCGATCCAGCTCTCCGACCAGGTGCTACGTGCCTACCTCGGGGGTGTCGGGCTGGGCACCTGGCTCATGCATCGCCTCGCCCCGCCGCGAGTCGATCCGCTCGCCCCGGAGGCGCCGCTCGCGTTCGTGTTCTCCTCGTTGGTCGGCACGCCGCTGACGACGAGCGCCAAGTTCGCCGTCGTCGCCAAGTCCCCGCTGACCGGCCTGCTCACCGACGCGCTCGCCTCCAGCCAGTTCGCCATCTCCGGCAAGCTCACCGGGCACGACGCGATCGTGATCCGCGGCCGTGCCGATGAGCTGTCGGTGCTCCTCGTCGACGGGGACGGCGCGCGGCTCGAACCCGCGCCCGAGCTGGCGGGTCTGCCGGCCGCAGACGCGGAAACACAGGCGCGGCAACGGTTCGGGCGTGGCTGGCGGACCGCGGCGATCGGTCCGGCAGGGGAGCGTGGCGTGCGGTACGCGACGATCAGCCACGACGGTCGACACGCCGGCCGGGGTGGGCTGGGCGCGGCTCTTGGGGCGAAGAACATCAAGGCCGTGCTCGTGAAGGCGGCCACCAAGGTCGGCGTGGCCGACCAGGCCGGCGTGCTCCAGGCTGCTCGCGACCTGCGGCAACGGAGCTTCGGTCCGGCGACCGCCAAGTACCGCGAACTCGGCACGCTCGCGAACCTGCTCGCGTTCAACGCGGTCAGCACGCTGCCCACCCGCAACTTCACCGCGGCCACGTTCGACGGCGCACCCAAGCTGGCCGCCGAGGAGCTGCACGAGCTGCGCGGCGTGGCCCGCAACAGCTGCGCGTCGTGCTCGATCGGCTGCGAGCACATCTACGCCCGCAAGGGCGGCGGCAGCCAGCGCATGGAGTACGAGAACGTGTTCGCGCTCGGCCCGCTGTGCGCCGTGGACGACCCGGACGACGTGTTCGCCGCGAGTGCCCGCTGCGACGAGCTGGGCATCGACACGATCTCCGCCGGCGGCACGATCGCCTGGGCCATGGAGTGCGTGGAGAAGGGCCTCATCGACGCGCCGTGGCTGCGCTTCGGCGACGGCGCCGCCCTGCTGCGCGCGCTCGACGAGATCGGCGAGCGCAAGGCCGGCCTGGGCGAGCTGCTCGCGCACGGCTCCCGCCGCGCCGCCGAGCTGGTCGGCGAGGGCTCGATCGACTTCGCCGCCCAGGTCAAGGGCCTGGAGATGCCCGGCTACGAGCCGCGCAGCCTGCAGTCGATGGCGCTGGGTCTCGCGGTCAACGCCCGCGGCGCCGACCACAACCGCTCCGGCGCCTACGAGGCCGACCTGTCCGGCGACCTGGACCGATTCGCCGGCGGCTCGGCACACGTCGCGGCGGCCGTGGACACCGAGGACCGCGCGGCCGTGATGGATTCGATGATCTTGTGCAAGTTCCTCCGCGGCGTGTTCGAGGACCCGTTCACCGAGTGGGCCCGGCTGCTCGCCATGGTCACCGGTTGGGACCTCGACGCCGCCGAGCTACGCACCGCCGCCCGCCGGATCGTCCGCGCGAAAAGGGCGTTCAACCTGCGGGAAGGCGCCAGTGCGGCGGACGATACGCTGCCCGTAAGGATGCTGGAGACGCCGCTCGAACTGGGCTCGGGGCGCAGCGTGACACTGAGCGCCGAGCGGCTGCGGTCGATGGTCTCGGGCTACTACGTGGCGCGCGGGCTGGATGAACAGGGCCGGGTGGCCGAGGCCGATCTGGCGGATCTTCTGCTCGACCCCTAGCGTCGGCGACACAGCAGCGGCACGAACGGTATGCTGTATGCAATGCCGAGGGACGGAGTCAGGATGACGACTCTCGAGGAGCCGGGGACGTCCGTGCGGACGGTGGCCGTCGAGATCAACGGGCGGTCGGTGACCGTGCCGGAGGGCACCACGATCTACGACGCCGCCAAGCAGGTCGGGGTCGACATCCCGGTGCTGTGCCACGACGAACGCTACGACCCGGTCGGCGTGTGCCGCATGTGCGTGGTCGACACCGGCGGACGCGTGTTCGCCGCCGCCTGCGTGCGGCCGTGCGAGGACGGCATGACGGTCAAGACGAAGACCGAGGAGATCGAGCGCAACCGGGCGGTGCTGACCGAGCTGCTGGTCGCCGACCAGCCCCCGCGCGCCGAGGACCCGAAGCAGACGACGACGGCCGACAATTTGTTGCTGGACCTGGCCGACGGGTTCGACGTGGCCCGCGAGACGACCGACCTGCCGTGTGGCTCGGGCCGCGGCCACGACTCGTCGAACCCGGTCATCGACGTCGACCACGACGCCTGCATCCTCTGCGACCGCTGCGTGCGCGCGTGCGACGACATCCAGGGCAACGACGTCATCGGCCGCTCCGGCAAGGGCTACTCGACGACCATCGCGTTCGACCTCAACGACCCGATGGGCGCGAGCTCCTGCGTGACGTGCGGTGAGTGCGTGCAGGCCTGCCCGACCGGCGCACTGACCAACAAGGCGATCAACAACATCCCGATCCAGCCGCGCGAGCAGCTCGACGCCGTCGACAGCGTCTGCCCGTACTGCGGCGTCGGCTGCGCGCTGACCTACTACGTGGACCGGGAGCGAGGCGCGATCGCGTTCGCCGAGGGTCGCGACCAGCCCGGTTCGCAGAGCCGGCTGTGCGTGAAGGGCCGCTACGGCTGGGACTACGCGGCCTCACCCCAGCGGCTGACCAAGCCCTTGATCCGCGTCGACTCCGCCTATCCGAAGGGCGCGCTGTCCGCCGACGTCCGCGGCGACATGGACAACGACCGCGGCCGGGGCGGGGCGGGCGGCAACCGCAGCGGCGGCGGGCGCGACGAGAAGAACGGGCGCAGCGAGAAGAAGAAGGGCCGCGACGGCCGCCGCAAGCCCGGCGGCCTGGTCGACTACGACGAGGTCATGCCCTACTTCCGGGAGGCGTCTTGGGAAGAGGCGCTCGACCTCGTCGCCAGGCGGCTCAAGGAGATCCACGCCGAGGGCGGCCCGGGCGCGATCGCCGGGTTCGGCTCGGCGAAGTGCTCCAACGAGGAGGCCTACCTCTTCCAGAAGCTGATCCGGACCGGCTTCGGCACCAACAACGTCGACCACTGCACGCGGCTGTGCCACGCCTCCTCGGTCGCCGCGCTGTTCGAGGGCGTCGGCTCCGGTGCGGTGTCCACGACCTACGGCGACGTGGCCAACGCAGACGTCGTGATCATCACCGGGTCCAACCCGACCGCGAACCACCCGGTGGCGAGCTCGTTCTTCAAGCAGGCCCGCCGCCGCGGCACGAAGATCGTCTACGTGGACCCGCGCGCCAGCACGGTCGCCGAGCACGCGGACTACCACTGCCAGGTCAAGCCCGGCACGGACGTGGCGTTCTACAACGGGATCATGCACGAGGTCATCCGCCTCGGGCTGATCGACCGCGAGTTCATCGCCGCCCGCGTGTCGAACTACGACGAGCTGGCCCGCACGGTCGCCGACTACCCGCCGGAGCGCGCCGCGCAGATCTCCGGCATCGACGCCGACATGATCCGCGAGGTCGCCAAGCTGTGGGGCGAGGCGGGCGCCGGCGTCATCTACTGGGGGATGGGCATCTCCCAGCACACCACCGGCACGGACAACGCCCGCTGCCTGATCGCCATGTGCTCGATCACGGGCAACGTCGGCAAGCCCGGCGCGGGCCTGCATCCCCTGCGCGGGCAGAACAACGTGCAGGGGGCCTCGGACGCCGGGCTGATCCCGATGTTCTACCCGGACTACCAGGGCGTGGACAAGGACGGCACGCGCGAGCTGTTCGAGCAGGCGTGGGGCACGAAACTCGACCCGAAGCGCGGGCTGACCGTCACCGAGATCATCGGCTCGGTGCTCAAGCCCGACGGCGTGCGCGGCATGTACATGCTGGGCGAGAACCCGTTCCTCTCCGACCCGAACATCAACAAGGTGCGCAAGGCGTTGGCGACGCTGGACTTCCTGGTGGTGCAGGACATCTTCCTCACCGAGACCGCGGAGTTCGCCGACGTGATCCTGCCGGCCTCGTCCTACCTGGAGAAGGACGGCAGCTACACCAACACCGACCGCCGCGTGCAGCTCGGTCGCAAGGTGATGGATCCGCCGGGCCAGGCGCGGGTGGACTGGGAGGTCGTCCAGGACATCGCACAGCGCGTCGGGCTGGACTGGTCCTACACCTCCTCCAGCGAGGTGTTCGACGAGATGGTCGGGCTCATGCCGTCGTACAAGAACCTGCGCCACGACAACCTCGGGCTCTCCGGCAAGCTCTACCCGAACGCCGACCCCGAGAACACGGACGGGACCGTCGTGCTGTTCGACGAGCGGTTCAACACCGACGACGGGCTCGCGCACCTGGTACCCGCACAATGGTTGCCCGCCAAGGAGCTTCCCGACGCGGAGTACCCGCTCGTGCTCAATACCGGCCGGCTGCTCGAACACTGGCACACCGGGTCGATGACGCGCCGCTCGTTCGCGCTGGACACGATCGCGCCGATCGCCGAGGTGTACCTGCACCCCAAGGACGCGGCCGACCGTGGCCTCGCGCACGGCGAGCGGGTGCGGGTGCGGTCGCGACGCGGGGTGATCGAGATTCAGGTGCGGATCTCGCACCGCGAACAGCTGGGCAACTGCTTCATCCCGTTCCACTTCCGGGAGGCGGCGGCGAACCTGCTGACGATCGACGAGATCGACCCGTTCGGCAAGATCCCCGAGTTCAAGTTCTGCGCGGTGCAGGTCGAGGCGCTGGGCGCCGAGCACGCGACGAACGGTTCCGCGACGGTTCTGGGAGCGCAGCAATGACGTTGAGTCCCGAGCGGGCGGCACAGGCCCGGGCGCGTCGCGTTCCGGGGGTGGAGGCGCGGGCCGGGAAGTTCCCCGGGCCGTCGCTGGTCCCCGCGTTGAACGCGATCCAGGCGCGGCTGGGTTGGCTGCCCCGCGAGGAGCTCGAGGAGCTGGCCCGCGAGGCCCGGCGGCCGCGGTACGAGATCGAGGGGCTCATCTCGTTCTATCCGCACTTCCGCACGAGCCCACCGGCGAAGGTCGCGCTGCACGTCTGCCACGACCTGTCCTGCTGGGCCCGTTCCGGCGAGGACCGGATCGCCGAGGTACGCGCGCGGTACGGCGAGGACACCGACGTCGAGCTCGTGGAGGTGTCCTGCCTCGGCCGCTGCGACGTGGCCCCGGCGGCGGCGGTCAACGAGCACCCCGGTCCGATGTCCGATGTGGACTCGCTGGTGACGGCGGCCCGCGGCGACGGGGTCGGCGAGCCGGTCGCGACGCCGAGCCGGACCGAGCCGTGGCCGAACGACCCGTACCCGGCCAGCTCGGGCGTAGCCGAGCGGTACGCGTCGCTGCGCGCGCTGTTGCGCGGCGAGCTGCGCGCCGAGGACGTCGTGGCAGCGCTGTCGGAGTCGGGCCTGCGCGGCATGGGCGGCGCGGGCTTCCCCACCGGCAAGAAGTGGGAGCTGGTCGCGGGCACCGACGACCCGGTCAAGTACGCGATCTGCAACGCCGACGAGTCCGAGCCGGGCACGTTCAAGGACCGGCAGATCCTCGCCGACCAGCCGCACCTCGTACTGGAGGGGCTGCTGCTCGGCATGGCCGTGGTCGGCGCCGAGCAGGGCTGGGTGTTCATCCGCCACGAGTACGGCCCGGAAGAGCGCGTCCTGCACGCGGAGATCGAGGCGTTGCGCGCGACCGGTGTCATCGGGCCGGACGCGTGCGGCAGCGGGCGCAGGCTCGAGCTCGAGGTCTTCGTCTCGCCGGGCGGTTACATCCTCGGCGAGGAGACCGCGCTGTTGGAGTGCATGGAAGGCCACCGCGGCGAGCCGCGGAACAAGCCGCCGTTCCCGGGCACGTACGGCCTGCACGGCCGGCCGACGCTGATGAACTCGGTGGAGACGTTCGCGGACGTGCCGGTGATCGCGCAGCGCGGCGCGCAGTGGTGGCAGGACCAGGGCATCGGCGACTCGGTCGGCTGGAAGTTCTTCGCCGTGTCCGGCCACGTCGAGGACCCGGCGGTGTACTGCGTGCCGATGGGTACGACGGTGCGCGACCTGATCGACGCCGCGGGCGGCGTGTCCGGCGGCCGGGCGGTCGGCGCGGTCCAGCCCGGTGGTGCGTCCTCGAACTTCATCGGACCGGACCAGCTCGACCTCGTGCTGGACTTCGGCACCCTCGCCGAGGCCGGCACCATGCTGGGTTCGGGAGCACTCGTCGTCCTCGCGGAGGGCACCGACCTGCTGGCCGCGTCCACGAACGTGTTGCGCTTCTTCCGCAACGAGTCCTGCGGCAAGTGCGTGCCCTGTCGGGTCGGGTCCACCAAGGCCCACACACTGCTGCGGGAGACGCTGGACTCCGGCGCCCCACTCGACGACGCGCGACGTGGGCGCATCCTGCAGCTGGAGGAGGCCATGCGCAAGACGTCGATCTGCGGTCTCGGGCAGGTGGCGCTCGGCCCGGTGGTGTCGGTGCTCGGGCTCGACAAGGGCGGAGCCTCGGCCCGTCCCCAGCCGCGGCCGAATGGTGCGAAGGACCAGCCGGACCGCTGAGCGAGCTTGCGAGCGAATATGTCACAGGGCGACCGCGAGTGGCGTCTCCGAGCCTGCGAGGAGGCGTCGTGAGTGGACGCGAGTTCTTCACCGCCCGCACGGTCGCCGACGCACTCGCGGGCTTCCGTCCCGGCCACCGCACCGCCGTAGCGGACGTGACCCTCGCTGATGCGCTGCACCGGGTGCCGGCCACTGACATAACCGCACCCGGACCGCTGCCGGGATTCGTCAAGTCCACTGTGGACGGTTACGCCGTCCGCGCGGCAGACACGTTCGGCGCGTCGGACGGCCTGCCGTCCTATCTGGACCTGCTCGGCGCCGTCCTGATGGGCGCGGCACCGGACGTCACCGTGCGTCCGGGCGGCTGCGTGGCCATGCCGACCGGGGGAGTGCTGCCCGATGGCGCGGACGCCGTGGTGATGGTCGAGTACACCGCCGAGACGATGCCCGGCACCATCGAGGTCACCCGTCCCGTCGCACCTGGTGGGGGTCTCGTCCGGGCCGACGAGGACGTCGCCGCCGGGGCGCCGCTCGTGTCCGGCGGCCGGCCGCTGCGCGCTCCGGACCTCGGGCTGCTCGCCGCCGCGGGCGTGACGAGGGTCGCGGTCCACGCCCGCCCCCGGGTCGCGATCATCTCCACCGGCGACGAGGTCGTCCCGCCGTCCACGACGACCCTCTCAGCCGGGCAGGTCCGAGACGCCACCGCCTCCGCGCTCGCCGGACTCGTGACCGACGCCGGTGGCGAGCCGGCAGTGGCCGGGATCGTGAGCGACGAGCCAGGAGCGCTGAAGACCCGGCTCACCGAGGTGCTGCCGGACGCCGATCTCGTCGTCGTGTCCGCCGGGTCGTCCGTCGGTGCGCGGGACGAGACCGCCGGCGCGGTCGCCGCGGTCGGCGATGTCTGGTGCCACGGGCTCGCCATCAAGCCCGGCAAGCCCACGCTGCTGGCCGACTGCGCCGGCACGCCACTGATCGGGCTGCCGGGGAACCCTCTGTCGGCACTGGTCGTGTTCGGCCAGGTCGGCGTGCCCCTGCTGTGGCGGCTCGCCGGCTGCGAGACGCCGCCACCCGCGCCGAGCACCCGGGCCCGGCTGTCGCGGGACCTGCCGTCCGCGGCCGGGCGGCTCGACGTGGTCCAGGTCCGAGTGCGCGACGGGGCCGCCGAGCCGTTGTTCGGACCGTCCGCGCTGCTGTCCGTGCTGACCCGGGCCGATGGATACCTGGTCGTGCCCGAACCGTCGACGGGGCTGGACGCGGGCGCCGAGGTCGAGGTCATCCTGTACCGATGACCGCCGAGAGTCCCTTCGTCTCCGACGTGCCCGCCGCCCAGGCCCACACCGCCTGGCGGGAGGTACGCGCCGACACCGGCTGCCCGGCCAGAGTCGACGTGGTGCGGCCGCGGGTCGGAGAGGCCGTCGGTCGCGTGACCGCCGAACCCGTGTGGGCCCGCAGGTCGTCGCCGGCGTTCGACTCGGCCGGGATGGACGGGATCGCCGTCCGCTCGGCGGAGACGGTGGACGCCGCCGAGACCACCCCGGTGCTGCTCGACGCGGGCGCGTTCGAGGTCGTCGACACCGGCGACCCACTGCCGGCCGGGTACGACGCCGTGGTCATGCGCGAGCACGTCCACAGCGTCGGCGACCGTGCCGAGCTACGCGCCGCCGTCCCGCCCTACCAGCACGTCCGGTCCATCGGGGAGGACATCAGCGCCGCCGAGCTCCTGCTGTCGGAGGGCCACCGGCTGCGCCCCGTCGACGTCGCCGCGTGCGCCGCGGCCGGCGTCGTCGAGCTCGCGGTCCGCCGCACGCCTGTCGTCGCGGTGATCCCGACCGGTGACGAGATCCGCCCGATCGGTGCCGAGCTCGAGCCCGGCCACATCGTCGACACCAACTCGCTGATGCTCGCCGCACAGGCACGCGAGGCGGGCTGTGCCGCCCGGGTCGCCGAGATCGTGCCGGACGACCCGGACGCCATCACCGCGGCCGTCCGCGCCGCGGCCGCCGGCGCGGACCTCGTCCTGCTCATCGCGGGCTCCAGCGCCGGCCGCGACGACTACACCGCGCGGGTCGTCGCCGAGGCCGGCACGCTGGCGGTCCACGGCGTAGCCGTCCGGCCGGGCCACCCGGTGGTGCTCGGAGTCGTGGACGGCACGCCGGTGGTCGGCGTGCCGGGCTACCCGGTGTCGGCCGCTCTGACGTTCGACATCTTCGCCGCACCGGTCCTCGCCGAGCTGGAAGGCGCCGCGCCGCGGGAACGCCCGTCGACAACCGCCCACCTCGCCCGGAAACTGCCCTCCGCGATCGGCATGGACGACTGGGTGCGCGTGCGGCTCGGCCGGGTGCGAGACCGCATCGTCGCCACCCCGCTGCCGCGCGGCGCGGGCGTGCTGACCTCTCTCGTCCGCGCTGACGGGTTGCTCGTCGTCCCGTCCGGTGTGGAGGGACATCACGCCGGGGAGGAAGTGCGAGTCGAGCTGCTGCGCGGGCTGAGCGAGATCGACCGCACCATCGTCGCGATCGGTTCTCACGACCTCGTTCTCGACCTCGCCGCCTCAGCCCTGCGCGCCGAGGATCCGCTCATCACCCTCGCGTCGTCGAACGTGGGATCGCTGGGCGGCCTCGTCGCGCTGCGAGACGGACTGTGCCACGTCGCGGGCTCACACCTGCTCGACCCGGCCACCGGCGCGTACACACTGCCCTATGTGGACAAGATCGTCGGACCGGACGCTGCCGTGATCCGCCTCGTGCTCCGCGACCAGGGATTCATCGTCGCGCCCGGCAACCCGCTGGCGCTCGCCAAGATCGACGATCTCACGCGCCCTGGCCTGCGTTACGTCAACCGGCAGCGCGGTGCCGGCACACGGGTGCTTCTCGACCAGGAACTCGCGACACGCGGAATCGACCCGGCCGAGATCTCCGGCTACAGCCGCGAGGAGCACACCCACCTGGCAGTGGCCGCGGCGGTGGCCGCCGGCCGCGCCGACACCGGTCTGGGCATCCTCGCCGCCGCCCGGGCCTTCGGTCTCGACTTCGTGCCCATCACCCAGGAACCGTACGACCTGGTTCTGCCCGCCGAGAACCTCACCGACGAGCGGCTCACGCCGCTGTGGACGTTGCTCGACCGTGCCGACTTCCGCTCCGAAGTGGAGGCATTGGGCGGCTACTCATGCGCGGAGACCGGCCGACGGATTCGCTGAACAGTACTGGTTCAGCGATGGTGCGCGTGCCCGGGCCGGTTGCGTGCACCCCCACCCACGCAACCGGCACGATTCTCATTTCACCTTTGCGGTGGAATGGCTCACTGGGCGAACCAGCGTTGGAAACCGTCGCCGCTCTTGCACGTGACGAGCGGCAGGCTCCCGTTGGTGTCGCGGAGACAGTAGCCGTTGCCGTACGCCATCTTGATGAACGGCACACCGGGGTACGGTTCGAGAATCCACCGTTGCCCCAGAGCGGACGGGTTGCACGGCGCCAACCTCACGGAGTTTCCGGACACCTGCAGGCAGAGGTCGGATTTGGCGTGGCTGATGGGCGTCTTGACACCGGGCTGGTTGTTCCAGATCCACTTCTGGTTGGCCCCGCCGTTGCAAGGATGCATGTAGATGCTGGCACCGTTGTCGGAGGCGTCGAGGCATCCCGGTGATCCGTAGTTGTCGAGCGGGGTGGTGACCACTGCCGCCGACGCGGTCGATGTGGTGATGCCGAATGAAATGGCGGTCATGATCAGGGCGAGCAGTATCGCCAGGGCAGACTTTCGCTCCATGCGCCTTCCTTGGATCCCGGTCGAGTCGACGAAAACCGCCCGCATCAGCTGATGAGATGCCCCGACCTCGTAATTGGTGACGAAAGCGACGTTAGGTGCCGAGAACGTTCCTGACCAACGGGTCCGCCGCCCTATCTTGGGCGCCGCGGTTCCCTATTTTGGGAGGTGCGTCCCCGCCGAGGGAGACAGGATCCCGAGCTGTCGGGCGGCCTCGACGGCGTCATGGCGGGTGGTCACGCCGAGCTTCGCGCGCACCGCGGCGACGTGGTGGTCGACGGTCTTGGTGGCGACGTGCAACCGCTCGGCGATCTCGCGATAGGGCAGCCCCTCGGCGAGGAGGTGGAGGATCTCGGACTGACGTGCGGTGAGTCCGGCGGGGTTCGTGCGAGTCGTCGAGCGGGGGCCGCGCGGCACGGACGGCACGCCCATCCTCGTGAGCCGCCCTCGGACTCGGGACGCGACCGACGTCGCGCCGAGACGGTCCAGGATGCCCAGCGCCTGGAGCAGCGGTTCCGGTTCCGGCGCGTCGGACAGCGCGAGCGCCTGCTCGTAGGGCCGGCCGATCGTCGACCACAGCGCCGCGGCCTCCGACCACCGGCCGGCTGCCTGTACCCGGTAGGGCTCGAGCAGGTCATCACGCAGGCGATCGAGCACTCCGATTCGGTGCAGCCAGAAGGCGGCTCGGCTGACCCACGGAACGGGGCCGGTGTCGATCAGCTCCGCGACCCGGTCCGTGACGGTGACCGGCACGGGGTGATCGCCGAGCCAGGCGAGCTCCGCGCGCGCTACGACCAGCTTGAGAGCGACCTGCGCGGATGGCTGGCGTTCGAGGTGTCCGTGCGCCTGGTCGAGCGTCGCGGCCGCATGCGCCACCCCGCGGCGCAGCTCGATCGTGCCTCGGGCCACCAGCGCCACGGCGAGCAGGAGGCCCTCGGACTCGGACGGCCGCCGTAGATCCGCCGTCGCCTCGTCCCACCGACCCTGGTCGAGCCGCAGCAGCGCCCGCAGCACCAGCAGATATGCCTCGCTCAGGACGAGGTCGTGCGCGTCGCAGAAGCCGATTCCCTTGCTGAGATAGGTTTCCGCGTCTTCGTCGCGCATCAGGTTGATGCACCCGTCGGCCAGGTTGTGGTAAGCCCTGGCGGTCTCCTGGGTGAGCCCGGCGGCGCGCGCCACCCGCAGGCTCTCGATCAAGAGGTCCGTGTCATAGGGCGGCACGACCCACCGTACGCACCCGACCGTGTTGAGTGCGTGCGCCAACACGGCCGTGTCGCCGGCGGCACGCGCCATGCCGATGGCCTTCTCGCCCCACGTCCGGGCACTGCCGAGCCGATCGTCGATCATGTCCAGCTTCGCCCGCAGCGCATACGCCTGCGCCAACGCACCACCGGGGTGCCGCTCGAGCGCCGCGATCGCCCGCACGACACACTGTTCGGCCTCCGGGCGCCTGCCCAGGTACCACTGCACATCGGCGAGCAGTGTGAGGCTGGCACCAAGCCGTTCGTGATCATCGCGAGCGTCGTGCACCTCGATCGCTCGCTCCAGCGCCGCCGCGGCGCGCTCGTGCCGGCCCGCGAGGTAACACTCCCGCGCGTAGTCGTCCCAGAGCCCGGCGAGCCGTTCTGCTGTGAAGCGATCGGCGTGCCGCAGCGCCTGCTCGAAGTGGTCCACCGCTTCCCGGTGCGCGTCCAGCGATGCGGCCCGACGCGCGGCGATGGGCGCGAACCGGACGACGGCGTCGCGATCGTCGGCCCGCACCGCGTGGTGGTTCAGTCGCGCGACGTCAACCTGGTGCTGGGTAAGGACTTCCAGGACGAGACGGTTGAGCTCGCGCCTACGCGCGCTCGCGATGCCGTGCTCGACGGCGCGACGTGCCAGCTCATGGGCGAACGACACCGTCGAGTCGTCGGCGCGCAGCACACCCAGGCGGACGGCCTCGTCGACACCCGTCAGCGACGCACAGCCTTCGATCAGCCATCGTTCGGCAAGCCCCGGCACCACCGAGACGAGCTCGACGCACTTGCGCCCCACGGCGGAAAGCCGGCCGACCCGAGCGAGCACCGCATCCTGCACCGTCAGCGGCACCGCGGTTCCCGGCGCCGCGAGCACCTCACGCACGAAGAACGGGTTGCCACCCGTGATCCGGTGCAGGTCGGCCACATCACGGCGGTCGGCAAGCCGGGCAACGCCCGCGACGGACAACGGGTCGAGCCGCACCCGACGGACCTGGTCGACGGGAACCGACCCGAGCGCCCTCCGCAGGGCATGACCGGGCGACACCTCGTCGTCCCGATACGTCACGATGAGCACGGTCCGCATCCGTGCGACCCGCCGCCCCAGAAACCGGATCGCGTCGAGCGTCGCGTCGTCGGCCCAGTGCGCGTCCTCGACCACCGCGACTGCCGGGTGCGGCGGCCGGTCCAGCTCGTCCACCAGCACGTCGAGCGCCCCGGCGAGCCCGCCGAGGTCGTCACCACCCGGCAACCCGCCGAGTGACCGGAACATGTCCCGGAACGGGCCGAACGGGCGCGGTGTCAGCAGCGCGTCGCACAACCCGTACAGCACCGGCCTGCCGGTCCGGCCTTCGTGGTCCGAGGCGAACCGGGTGACCAGCGACGTCTTGCCCGCGCCCGCCTCACCGGACATCAACACGAGACTGCCCCGACCCGCTCCGGCCTCGCGGACAGCCGCGTCCAACTCGGCCAACTGCGCCTCTCGCTCGACCAGGAGCACATCGCGGAACGTACACGGTCCAGCCACTACGACGCCCGATCAGTCGAACCGAACGATCTCTTCAGTCGGCGGTGCCCTGATCGAGGGCTTGGGCCAGTCGGTCGGCGATGTGTTCGAGGGTGAGCCTGCCGGTCCGCATCATCCACGGCGACATGTTCGCCACGATGTCGGTGAGCTCGTCGTCGGCGACCGTCGGGTCGGCGAGCAGCCGGCGCAGCTCGTCCAGCACCTCACCGGCTCGCCAGGATCCCTCGCCGGCGACCACCTCGTCGATCTCGAACTCCAGGCTGTCGTCGCCGACCAGGTAGCCCGAGAGCACGTGAAGCGCCTCGTGGTCGTCGAGACCGGGGATGTCGGCAATGGGGTCCGCGTCGCCGGGTTCGTCAGGCACGGCTGGTCAGCTCCGCCGGCGACGTCTGAGATGGGCGACGACGTAGGACACGAGCACGATGGTCGTGATCGTGACGGCGATGGTGAACCCGCTGCCGACGACCACGTAGTCCGCGGGTTCCCTCCCGGCCGGCAGCGGGCGCGCCACCTGCTCGGCGACCTGCGTGACGAGCGCGTCCCGCGCGGTGACCTCGCCGAGCACGAGCAGCACGAGCGCCGTGGCCGTCGAGGAGACCACCATCCGGCGGCGCAACCGGAACCGCCCGGCGCCGGCGACCATGGCGACCGCGAGCGCAAGCGCGGCGAGCATGACCGCCGGCTGCCAGCCGAGCAGGTCCGGCCGCGTCGTCGGCTGCGGCGCCAGGAACGCCGGGTCGACCGTCGGCTGCGCGCCGGTGGCGAGGTCCAGGCCGGTGTAGGTCGTCGTGCCGCCCTGCTTGGAGCGGCCGTACCCGCCCGGGGTGTCGCAGGAGACGGCGAGGAAGCCGAACAGGAAGCAGATCAGCGCGAGCGCGAGCCCCGACGGGGTGAGCAGCCTCGATGCCGCCTGCCGCCGTCTCGCCGTCTCGCGCAGCTGCGCCATGGAGCGACAGCGTGCCACTCCACAGCACTCCACGGTCCGAAACGGAGAAATCTGTGTCCGCTGTGGATGGTGTGGACCACCCCGAAGGCGCATTCGATGGGCCTTGTGAGTAGGTGGTCGTGGCGCTCTGTGAGCGCGAAGTGGCCAGCGCTGGGCTGAAGGCATTAGCTCCGTCCGTTCAAGCGGAGGTGGCACTTGACCCAGGGTAAGAAATTCTGGTTCGGCGGCATCGGCAGCTCCGAAGAGGTTCCTTGCCGCCGTATGTGGTCGTCGTGTTGTATCTCGCACCGGAATGAGGGCTATGAGGGTAAAAGATTAACCAAAATCGCCCTCGCCGACAGTCGAGGTCTTGGGGGCCAGCGTGGAGTCCGGTAGCGACTTAACACGGGCCGTGGCCCGGCATTCCGAGGCACGGCCCGACGGCGGCCCGAGCGCCACTTCCGGTTCCCTGGCCCAGGAGTCGGCCGACCAGCGCACGCTGCTCACCACACCCGGAGGCCCGTCATGAAAGACCAGATCAGGTTCCTGCTGCCACAGTCGGAGATCCCGCGCACCTGGTACAACATCGCCGCCGACCTACCCGCGATGGCACCGCCGCTGAACGCGCGGACCGGTCGGCCGATCACCCGCGAGGACATGTTGCGCACAACGCCGGCCGCGCTGGTGGACCAGGAGATGGGCAACCAGCGGGAGATCGAGATCCCCGACGAGGTCCGCGAGATCTACGCGCAGTGGCGACCGACGCCCCTGTTCCGTGCCCGGCGCCTGGAACGCGCGTTACGCACGCCGGCGCGCATCTACTACAAGTACGAGGGCGACGCCCCGACCGGGAGCTTCAAGCCGAACAGTGCCGTGCCTCAGGCCTACTACAACCGTGAGGCCGGCAAGGACACACTGGTCGCCGACACCGGCGCCGGGCAGTGGGGCAGCGCCGTCGCGTTCGCGGCCGCCCTGTTCGGCATGAAGGCGGAGATCTTCATGGTGCGGGTCAGTGCCAAGCAGAAACCGCACCGCAAGGTACTGATGGAGGCATTCGGCGCCCGGTGCATCCCGAGTCCGAGCGAGCAGACCGAGGCCGGACGCGGCTTCCTCGCCGACACCCCGGACCACCCGGGCAGTCTCGGCGTCGCGAAGTCGGAGGCGCTGCAGACCGTCTACGCCAACCCCACCGCCGGGTACACCCGAGGCAGCGCGGCCAACCACGTGTGCGCCCACCAGACGGTGATCGGGCAGGAGGCCAAGCGGCAGCTCGAGCTGGCCGAGGACTACCCCGACATCGTCATCGGCGCGGCGGGCGGCGGCAGCAACCTCGCCGGGCTCGCCTTCCCGTTCCTCGGGGAGAAGTTGCGCGGTGGCCGGGACGTGCGCATCGTGGCGGTGGAGCCGGCCGCCTGCCCGACGCTCACCCGCGGGCGCATCGCCTACGACCACGCCGACTCCGGGCGGCTGACCCCGCTCTACCGGATGCACACCCTCGGGCACACGTTCGTCCCGCCGCCGGTGCATGCGGGCGGGCTGCGCGCGCACAGCATCGCGCCGCTGGTCAGCTGGGCCACCGAGCTCGGTCACATCGAGGCGGTCGCCGAGACGCAGACCCGCTGCTTCGAGGCGGGCGTGCTGTTCCTGCGCGAGGAGGGCGTGCTGGCCGCGCCGGAGGCCGCTCACGCCATCCGGGTCGTGATCGACGAAGCAGTACGGTGCCGCGAGGAAGGTACGGCGCGGACGATCCTGTTCGGGCTCACCGGGCACGGCAACTTCGACCTGTCGGCCTACGAGCGCTTCGCCGCTGGGACACTGCCCGACGACTCACTGAGCGACGAGGTTCTGGCGCACGGGCTGGCCAGCATTCCCAGCCTTGCCGAGGTATAGAAGGGATCCATCACCATATGAACCGGACCAGCCTGCTGCAGTTCCTGTTGCTGGGCACCATCTGGGGTGCCAGCTACACCTTCATCAAGGTGTCGCTGGAGGGGCTCACACCGGCCCAGCTCGTCCTCGCCAGAATCGTGCTCGGTCTGTTGTTGCTGCTCGGGTTCCTTGCCGTGCGCGGAATCCGGCTGCCCAAGCTCGGGGGAGTGTGGGGTCATGTGACCGTGGCGGCCGCGCTCGGCATGGTCGCGCCCTTCCTGCTGCTGGCCTTCGGCGAACGGCACACGAGCGCGGCCATGGCCGGTGTGCTGATCGCGGCGCTGCCGCTCGTCACCCTGGCCGCGGCGACAACCTTCCTGCCGACCGAACGGGCGACGTCCCGCAAGCTGGCCGGTTTCCTGGTCGGGTTCGCCGGCGTCGTGCTCATCATGGCGCCGTGGGAGTCCGCGGGCGGCACGATCGGCGGCCAGCTCGCCGTTCTCGGCGCCGCCTGCAGCTACGCGGCGCAGACGGTGTACATCCGCAAGTTCATCGTTCCCTACAAGCTCGCGCCCGTCGCGCTCGCGGCATCGCAGCTGGTGATGGCGACCATCCTGCAGGCCGCGGTCACGCCGACCATGGCGTGGGAGACGCCGAACCTGACCTGGCAGGTCGTGTCCAGCATCATCGTGCTCGGTGTGTTCGGCACCGGCCTGGCCTACGTGCTGTACTTCCGCCTGATCACCGATCTCGGCGCGACCACCGCGTCCTCCGTGAACTACCTCGTCCCGGTGGTCGGCATGGTGGTCAGCACCAGCCTGCTCGGCGAGTCGCTGACCTGGAACATGATCGTCGGCGTCGTGGTCGTGATGGTCGGCCTCGCGGTGGCGGAGAACAGGTTCGGGCGCAAGGCCGCCGAGACCCCGGCCCCGCGCGCGGCCGAACCGGACGCCGGGAAGGCGGCGGACGTCGCCGCGGAGTCGCCGGCCGGTCCCGCGCCCGCCAGCAC
>NZ_JBOHGA010000005.1:0-66223 GCF_050699915.1 Actinophytocola sp. | reverse complement strand
CCCTTGCGCGGCAACCCGACCGGCGCGGGCGACGCGTGCGTGGCCGCGCTCGCCGCCGGACTCGCCGGGGGTACGCCGTGGCCTGTGTTGCTCGCGGACGCCGTGGCCCTGTCGGCCGCCGCGGTGGCCTGCCCGCTGGCCGGCGACGTCGACCTGGACACCTACCGGCGCCTGGCGCCGCGCGTCTCGGTGGAGGAAATCGATGCTCACCCCGACCGCTGAGATCGTCGGCGCAGCCGCGCGGGCCGGCCGCGGCGTCGGCGCCTTCAACGTCATCCAGCTCGAGCACGCGTCGGCACTCGTGGCGGGCGCGGAGGCCGCGGGCGCGCCGGTGGTGTTGCAGATCAGCGAGAACGCCGTGCGCTACCACGGCGCGCTGGCACCGCTGGCGCTGGCGACGCTGGCGGTCGCCCGCGCGTCGACCACGCCGGTCGCGGTGCACCTGGACCACGCCACCGACGTGGCGCTCGTGCACGAAGCGGTGCGGCTCGGCCTGCACTCGGTGATGTACGACGCGTCCACGATGTCCTATGCGGACAACGTCGCGTCCACATCGGACGTGGTGGCGCACTGCCACGCACACGGCGTGTACGTGGAGGCGGAGCTGGGTGAGGTGGGCGGCAAGGACGGCGTACACGCACCCGGCGCGCGCACCGACCCCGCCGAGGCGCGCGCCTACGTCGAGGCCACCGGCGTCGACGCGCTGGCGGTCGCGGTCGGCACCTCGCACGCGATGCTCACCCGCGACGCGGCGATCGACCTGGACCTGATCGCCCGCCTGCATGAGACAGTCCCGGTTCCCTTGGTGCTGCACGGATCTTCGGGCGTGCCGGACGCGGACCTCACCCGCGCGGTCGCGGCCGGCATGACGAAGGTCAACATCGCCACGCAGCTGAACAAGTCGTTCACCGCCGCGGTGCGCGCGTACCTGGCCGAGCACCAGGACGTGGTCGACACGCGCAAGTACCTGGCCCCGGCACGTGACGCGGTCGCCGCCGAGGTCGCCCGCCTGCTCCGGGTCCTGGGCGCCTAGAAGTTCCACTCCTCGGGCAGCTCGCCGCCGCACACCGCGCACACGAAGTCGCCGTCCTTGACGAGGTTTCGCCGGCGAAAGGTGATCTCCCCGGCGCCGCGGACCGGTTCGCCGGCGGCGCAGGCGACGTGCTTGCGGCGTCGAGGCGCGAGCCGCAGCGTGGCGAGTAAATGCCATATGGGCTATATTGCTCACATGGCATCAACATTCGAGGTGCTGGCCGAGCCTCGCCGGCGGGAGATCCTGGATCTCCTCCGCGACGGCGAGCGACCGGTCGGCGACCTGGTCTCGCGACTGGCCCTCACCCAGCCGACGGTGTCCAAGCACCTGCGGGTGCTGCGCGGCGCCGGGCTGGTCGAGGTGCGGCAGGACGCGCAACGCCGGCTGTACCGGCTGCGGCTCGAGCCGCTCACCGAGATCGACGCCTGGCTGGCACCCTACCGTCGCATGTGGACGGCCAGCCTGGACGCACTGGAACGTCGCCTGGACGAGATGGAGGACTGATTCGCCGTGACCGAGCGCGCGACCCTGCGGACGATCGACGGGCAGCCGGTGCTGCGCTTCGAACGCCGGCTGCGCCACTCGCCGACCAAGGTCTGGCGGGCGGTCAGCGAGCCGGCCGAGCTGGCCCACTGGTTCCCCACCACGGTGGAGACCGAGCTGCGGCCCGGCGCACCGATGCGGTTCACCTTCCCGGAGGAGGCAGTCGTGGACGGGTCCTGGGACGGCGAGGTGCTCGAAGTCGACCCGCCGAAGGTGTTCATGTTCCGGTGGGACCTGGACGTGCTGCGCCTGGAGGTGGTCCCGGACGGCGACGGCTGCCGGCTGGTGTTCACCCACACCATCGGCGGCGGCGACATCGGCCGGCTCGCCGCGGCGCGGAACGCGAGCGGCTGGGACCAGTGCCTCGACCAGCTGGTGACCGTGCTCGACGGCGGGACCACCGAGCCGTGGGAGAACTGGCTCACGCCGATGCTGCGCTACCACGACGAGTTCGGGCTCGGCTTCGGCGAGGTGCGGCCGGCCGGCGACGGCTGGGAGCTGCGTTTCGCCCGTGACCTCGTGTGGAAGCCGCCGGCCGACGTGTGGGCGCTGCTCGTCGAGGACACGAGTCCCGAGGCAGGCGGCGAGCCGCCGGTGCGGGCGACCAACGACCACGCACCGGCCGGCCCGCTCACCGAGGTCGACCCGCCGCGGGTGCTGGCGTACGAGTGGCGCCACGACGGCGAGCCGGCCGGCCGGGTGCGCTGGACGATCGTCTCCGACGACAAGCTGGGCGTGCGGGTCGAGCTGAGCCAGACCGTGCCCGCCCACCTCGCGGAGGTGCGGGCGACGGCGTTGGCTGCCTGGCACCTGCAGCTCGACCTGTTCTTCTCCGCCGTCCACGGCGACGTCCGCTGCGCGTGGGACGCGGACCGCGTCGAGGAGCTGGCGAAGGAGTACGCCGACCGCCTCTAGACGGCCGTGATCGCCTCCCGCCACAGGGCGAGGCCCTCGTCGACCTGCTCGGCGGTGACCACGAGCGGCGGGATCATCCGGACCACGTTCCCGGCCGCGCCACAGGTCAGCAGCAGCAGCCCGGCGGCCGCGGCGGCCTGCTGCACGCGGGCGGCCGTGGCCGGGTCGGGCTCGCCGTCGCGGTCGACGAACTCGTTGCCCAGCATCAGACCCAGGCCGCGGACGTCGCCGATCGCCGGCACGTCGGCGGCCACCTTCGCGAGCCCCTCGCGCAGCCGCGCGCCCATCCGGTCGGCGTTGTCGACCAGGCCCTCGGACTGCACGACGTCGAGCGTGGCGATCGCCGCGGCGCAGGCGACCGCGTTGCCGCCGTACGTGCCGCCCTGCGAGCCCGGCCACGCCTTGGCCATCAGGTCGCGCGGCGCGGCGATGGCCGAGATCGGGAAGCCGCTGGCGAGGCCCTTCGCGGTGATGACCACGTCGGGCCGGACGTCGAAGTGGTCGTGGCCCCAGAACCGGCCCGTGCGCCCGAAGCCGGTCTGCACCTCGTCGACGACGAGCAGGATGCCGTGCCGGTCGGCGCGTTCCCGCAGGCCCTGCAGGAACTCGGTGTTCGCCGGCACGTACCCGCCCTCGCCGAGCACCGGCTCGACGAAGAAGGCCGCCGTCTCCGCGGGTGCGGACATGGTGGTCAGCACGTAGTCGAGCTCGCGCAGCGCGAAGCGGGTCGCCTCCTGCTCGGACCAGCCGTACCGGTACGCGGTGGGGAACGGCGCCACCACGACCCCGCCCATCAGCGGCGCGAAGCCGGCCCGGAACTTGGTGGCCGAGGTGGTCATCGAGGCCGCGCCGATCGTGCGCCCGTGGAAGGAGCCGTGGAAGACCACGACGTTCGCCCGGCCGGTGGCGTGCCGGACCAGACGCAGCGCCGCCTCGACCGCCTCGCTGCCGGAGTTCACGTAGAACAGCGCGTCGAGCCCCTCGGGGAGCACCGTGCCGAGCCGCTCGGACAGCGTCAGCAGCGGCCGGTGCATGACCGTCGTGTACTGGCCGTGGATGAGTTTGCCGGCCTGCTCCCGTACGGCCTCGACGACCTTCGGATGGCAGTGGCCGGTGCTCGTGACCCCGATGCCGGCGGTGAAGTCCAGGTAGCGGCGTCCGTCCTCGCCGTAGAGGTAGACACCCTCGCCACGTTCGGCGAGCACGGGCGTCGCCTGCTTGAGAATCGGGGACAGGTCAGCCATCAGCACTCCTCGTCGGGATTGTCTACAATCCTACGGAGGAGCCTAGGGCAGGCGGCCTCAGAAGACCACGACAGAGCGCAGCACGTCACCGTGGTGCATCTTCGTGAACGCCTCCTCGACCTGGTCCAGCGCGATCGTCTCGGTGACGAACGCGTCGAGGTCGAGGCGGCCCTGCCGGTAGAGGTCGATCAGGTACGGGAAGTCGCGGGTGGGCAGGCAGTCGCCGTACCAGCTGGACTTGAGCGAGCCGCCGCGGGCGAAGAAGTCGATCATCGGCATCTCCAGCCGCATGTCCGGGGTCGGCACGCCGACCAGGACCACCGTGCCGGCCAGGTCGCGGGCGTAGAACGCCTGCCGCCAGGTCTCGGGCCGGCCGACCGCCTCGATCACGACGTCCGCGCCGAACCCGCCGGTGAGCTCCTGGACGGCCGCGACGACGTCGACATCGCGCGCGTTGACCGTGTGGGTCGCGCCGAGTCCCTTGGCCCACTCGAGCTTCCGCTCGTCGAGGTCGACCGCGACGATCGTCGTCGCGCCGGCGAGCGCGGCGCCCGCCACGGCCGCGCAGCCCACGCCGCCGCAGCCGATCACGGCGACGCTGTCGCCGCGGGTGACGCCGCCGGTGTTCACCGCGGCGCCGAGGCCGGCCATGACCCCGCAGCCGAGCAGTCCGGCCGCGGCCGGGCTCGCCGTCGGGTCGACCTTCGTGCACTGTCCACTGTGGACGAGTGTCTTCTCGGCGAACGCACCGATGCCCAGCGCGGGAGAGAGCGGCGTGCCGTCGGTGAGCGTCATCGGCTGGGCGGCGTTGAAGGTGCTGAAGCAGTACCAGGGACGGCCGCGCAGGCAGGCGCGGCAGGTGCCGCAGACCGCGCGCCAGTTGAGGATGACGAAGTCGCCCGGCTCGAGCCCGGTGACGCCCTCGCCGACGGACTCGACCGTGCCGGCCGCCTCGTGCCCGAGGAGGAAGGGGAACTCGTCGTTGATGCCGCCCTCGCGGTAGTGCAGGTCGGTGTGGCAGACGCCGCAGGCCTGGACCGCGACCACGGCCTCCCCCGGCCCCGGGTCGGGAACGACGATCGTCTCCAGCTCGACCGGCGCGCCCTCGGTCCTCGCGATGATGCCCCGAACCTGCTGAGCCATCTGCGTTCCTCGCCTTCCGTCAGGTGTCGACAGGTGCGAGCCGCCCGAGCGATCGCACCACACGGCAACACCCTAGGCCGTTCGGGTGGAGCGGATCACCGGTACTCCGAGGTCACCGCCGACGGAGACATGACCGACGCGGAGAGCAGCGGCGTCTTCGTGGGCTGGGCTCGCCTCGGCTACTAGCCGCTGACGAGCGGCAGCAGGTTCGGGCGCCAGACGCCGTCGTGTCTCCTCGCCGTGGTCAGGCGTTCCTCTCCGACCTCGCCGTAGGTGGTGGTTCGTTGCCGCGCCGGCCGGTCCGCCGCTCGGGCCAGAGCCTCCAGGTCGGCGATCGTCTTGTAGCTGCCGTTTTCCGAGCCCGCCATGCGGCTGATGGTCTCCTCCATCAGCGTGCCGCCCAGGTCGTTCACGCCACCGCGCAGCACGTCGACCACTCCCTGCTCCCCCAGCTTCACCCAGCTGGTCTGGATGTTCGCGATCCGGCCGTGCAGCAGCAGCCGGGCCATCGCGTGCACCGCACGGTTCTCCAGGTGCGTCGGGCCCGGACGGGCGATGCCGGCCAGGTACAGCGGGGCGTTGGTGTGGACGAAGGGCAGCAGGACGAACTCGGTGAAGCCACCCGTGCGCGCCTGCAGGTCCCGGATCAGCTTCAGATGCGCGACCCAGTGCGACGGGTTGTCCACGTGCCCGTACATCATCGTCGAGGTGGTCGGCATGCCCAGCTCGTGCGCGGTCGTCACGACCTCGACCCACGCCGCCGTCGGGAGCTTGCCCTTCGTGAGGATCCAGCGCACGTCGTCGTCGAGGATCTCCGCCGCGGTGCCCGGCAGTGAGTCCACACCGGACTCCCGGGCCGCGACCAGCCAGTCCCGAATGGACATGTTGGTGCGGGACGCGCCGTTCACGACCTCCATCGGGGAGAACGCGTGCACGTGCAGGCCCGGCGCGCGCCGCTTCACCTCCGCCGCGATGTCGAAGTACGCCGTGCCCGGCAGGTCCGGATGGATCCCGCCCTGCATGCAGACCTCGGTCGCGCCGACCTCCCACGCCTGCGTCGCGCGCTGGCCCACCTGGTCCAGCGACAGCGTGTAGGCGTCACTGTCGGTGCGGCGCTGGGCGAACGCGCAGAAGCGGCAGCCGGTGTAGCAGACGTTCGTGAAGTTGATGTTGCGGGTGACCACGTAGGTCACCTCGTCGCCGACGGTGTCCGCGCGAAGGGCGTCGGCGAGGGCGGCCAAGGCGGAGATCTCCGCCCCGGCACCGGCGGAGAGTAGTGTCAGAGCGTCCTCATCGGACAGTCCACTCGGGTCGGACTCGGCGTGGCGCAGCGCGGTGGCGAACGCCGGGCGGAGCCGGTCGACCGGGCCGGTGTCGCGAGCGGGCTGGGCCGACACCCGCGAGCGCAGCTCGTCCCAGTCCCCGTAGACCGAGTCGAAGTCGTCGCGGCGGTCGCCGGTGCGCCCGACCGTGTCGATGCTCTCGTGCAGGTCGGTGCGACCCGAGTCGACCAGCGCGACCTCCGGCTCCTGCCACGGCCTGCCGACCGGCGCGGAGTCCGCCGCGACGAGACCGGTGGCGGAGTCGGCGAGCGCGGCCACGTGCCCGGCGATCCGCGGGTCCAGCCACGGCTCGCCGCGCCGGACGTACTCGGGGTAGATCGGCAGGCGCTCGGCCAGGGCGAACCCGGCCGCCTCGGTCCGCGCGGCGAGCTCGTCCAGCCGCGGCCAGGGGCGCTCGGGGTTCACGTGGTCGATGGTCAGCGGCGACACGCCGCCCCAGTCGTCGATCCCGGCACGCAACAGCAGCTCGTACTCGCCGCCGATCAGGTTCGGCGGCGCCTGGATCCGCATCTTCGGCCCCAGCACCAGCCGCGCGACGGCGACCGTCGCGGCGAGCTCCTCGGTCGAGGCGTCGGCCGTGGCGGCCATCGCGGTGTCGTGCTTCGCGCGGAAGTTCTGCACGATGACTTCCTGGATCCCGCCGTACTCCCGCGCGACCCGCCGGATCGCGAACAGCGAGTCGACCCGCTCGGCCAGGGTCTCGCCGATGCCGATCAGGATGCCCGTGGTGAACGGGACGTTGTTGCGCCCGGCGTCCTCCAGCACGCGCAGCCGAAGCGCCGGCTCCTTGTCCGGCGAGCCGAAGTGCGGGCCGCCCTTCTCCGACCACAGGCGGGTGGCCGTCGTCTCCAGCATCATGCCCATCGACGCCGACACCGGCTTGAGTCGCTGGAAGTCGGTCCAGCTCAGCACGCCCGGGTTGAGGTGGGGCAGGACGCCGGTCTCCTCGAGCACCTTGATCGACATGGCGCGGACGTAGGACAGCGTGTCCGGGTAGCCCGCCTCCTCCAGCCACTCGCGCGCCGCGCTCCACCGGTCCTCGGGCCGGTCGCCGAGGGTGAACAGCACCTCGGTGCAGCCGAGCTCCGCACCCCGGCGGACGATGTCGAGCACCTCGTCCGGACCGAGGAACGCGGCCGGCACGCGCCCCGGCACGGTGGCGAACGTGCAGTAGTGGCAGCGGTCCCGGCACAGCTTGGTGAGCGGCACGAAGACACTGCGCGAGAACGTGATCACACCCGGGCGGCCGGTCGCCTCGAGCCCGGCGTCGCGGACCCGGGACGCGGCGGCGAACAGCTGGTCGCGCTGCTCGCCGCGGGCGTGCAGCAGCGTCTCGGCCTCGGTCCGGTCGAGCGCGACGCCGTCCCTGGCGCGCCGTAGCGCCCGGCGGATCGCTGACTCGTTGGGCACGAAACCCTCGGTCACGGACACCCCTCCCGCTCGGCTCTGCCCGGGTACCGCCCCAAGCTAGCCCTACCGGCCGACATCCCCGACGTGATCGTCGTCGCTCAACGACAACCCCGCGCCGTTCGGGATCATTCCGGCCGCGGTGTCGATCGATCGGCCGACCGGTTCGCTGCCCAACAGGACGCGGGTCGCGCCGCAGCCGCAGCCGCAGCGCTGGTAGCGGACCCAGCCCTCACTGGTGACGTGGCTCGAGGTGGTCTCCCAGCGGTGTGTCGCGGTCATGGCCCCAGTCTGCTGTAATGGGCTTGTGCTTTTGAACCCTTACGGCGAGTACCCCGTGCGACTGGCGACCGAGCTCGTCGCCAAGCCGCCGCGGACCGCCGGTGAGCTGGCCGAACGGTGCACCGAGGCCGGCGTGGTCATCGAGCGGCCGGCCGGGCCGGCGGACCTGCGTGAGGTCGAGGCGTTCCTCGCCCGGTGGCTCACTGTCGTCGACGCCGACACGCCGCGACTGCGCGCCGAACGGCTCAACGTGCTGCTCGCCGAGGCGTCGGCGTATCCCCGGCTCACCGACCACGCGGGCGACGGCTGGCACATCCACTACCGCGACGCCGGACTGCGGCTGGGCGCGGTGCTGCGGGCGCTCATCAGCGTCGGCACCGCGCTGCACCTCACCGGCCGGGGCATGGACCGGCTGCGCCGTTGCGCTCTCGCCGAGTGCGACCTGCCCTTCGGCGACTTCACTCGCGGCGGCCGCCAGCGCTACTGCTCCCCCGCCTGCGCCAACCGCGACGCGGTGCGCCGCCACCGCGCGAAGGCCAGGCGAGACCAGCCGGCGCCGATGGCCAGCCACTGACAGATCGCCTGACGGCGTACGCCCGTGGGCGTAGCCGCGGAGTCCTCCCCACGGTGACGACACCGGGGCCGCCGCGGAGGAGCCTCACCGGTATGAGCACGGCGATTCGCACAACGGGCCGCTCGCTGCGGCGCAGCTGGGACGAGGGCATCCGGGTCGAGCGGGCCGCGTTCGTGGTCGGCGCGGTGCTGTTCGCGAGCGGGCTGGTGCACCTCGTCGTCCTGGTCGTCTCCGGCGGGCCGTGGACCGGGCCGACCTCGCTGCGCAAGGCGGCCACGTTCGGGCTGTCGTTCGGCCTCACGCTGGCCTCGGTCGTGTGGGTCACCCACTTCGTGGCGCTCCGTCCACGCCCCCGGCAGGTGCTGCTCGGCGGGTTCACGCTCGCCTGCGCGCTGGAGACCACGCTGGTCTCGATGCAGTCGTGGCGCGGCGTGCCGTCGCACTTCAACTTCACCACGCCGTTCGACGCGACGGTCGCGTTCACGCTGGCCTTCGGCGGGCTGGCGATCGTCGTGCTCGTGCTGGCGTTCACGCTGGCAGCCTTCCGCCACGTCGGGCGGAGCACGCCGAGCATGCGGCTGGCCGTGCGCTTCGGGTTCGTCGTGCTGGCCGTCGCGATGGCGCTCGGGGCGGCCATGATCGCGGTCGGCGTGCCGCTGTCGCGGGCCGACCCGCGGGCCGCGTTCGAGACGGCCGGGTTCCTCAAGCCCGCCCACGCGGTCACCATGCACGCGATCCTCGTGATCCCCGGGCTGGCCTGGCTGCTGACGTTCACCGCGTGGCCCGAGTCCGTCCGGATGCGGGTCGTTCGGCTCGGCGCCTTCGGATACCTGCTGCTCAGCGCGGTCGTGGTGGCCGAGTCGATCGCCCGGGTGTCCCCGCTGGCCGCGCCGATCGTGCCGACGCTGCTGTCGCTGGCCGGGCTCGCCGCGCTGGTCACCGCCGGCGGGCTCGCCGGCTACGGCGCGCTGTACCGACGTACGGGTGACTCCCGGCGTCGTGATTTTCCGACATCGGTGCATGAATCAGTAACCTGATGGGATGCCCGCCCGAAAGTCCAAGACCGGCCGCACTCAGCAGGAGCGCAGCGCCGCCATGCGCCAACGGTTGCTGGACGCCACTGTCGACTGCCTCGTCCAGTACGGCTACGCGGGCACCACGACGACCAGGGTCACCGAGCTCGCCGGCGTGACCCGAGGCGCGCAGGTGCACCACTTCCCCACCCGCGCGGACCTCGTGGCCGCGGCCGCTCGGCACCTCGCGACCCTGCGCACGGAACTCGCCACCTCGCGGCTCGACGTGGTGCGCGATGCGCCCGACCCGATCGACGCGACGCTCGACCTCGTGTGGGAGGTGCACCTGGACCCGATCCAGCACGCGACGGTCGAGATGTGGATCGCCGCGCGGACCGATCCCGAGCTGCGCGAGAAGATGGCCGCCGTGGCGCCGGTCGCCCGTGAGGATCTCATCGACTTCTGTGCGGCCGTCTTCGCCAACCACCATGGAGACCGCGGGCTGTACCGGCGCCTCGCACGTACCTGCCTGGACACCGCACGCGGCATCGCCCTGCTCGGCCTGTCCAACCCGGACACCGCGCAGCTGGAAGCCTGGTGGCAGAGCGCGAAGGCCGGCCTGCGGCAGCTGATCGACGCCGGGCTCGCTCAGCCCTCGGAGCCGTCGGTCCGCATGAGCGGGGCCAGGTAGGCACTGGCGAACGCCCGGACCTCCTCGTCGGTGTCCAACGGGATCGCCCCCTGCGGCAGCAGCGTGAACGAGATCGCGAGCCGCACGAACACCTCGGCGACGCCGGCCGGCGTGCGGCCGGCCACCGGCACGTTCGCCGCCTGCCGGACGAGGAACTCCCGCGCCGCGGCGACGACGAGGTGGCCGTGTGTGGTCAGGTACGGCAGCAGGGCCTCCGGGTCCGACGCCAACAACCGGTTGAGCAGCCGGTCCTCCCTGGCGTGGCGCACGCCGACGACGAAGCCCTCGACGAGCCGCTCCTCCGCGCCGGCCAGGTCGCGCACCGCGGTCGCGATCGTCTCGAAGAACCGCCGCGACTCGCGCACCAGCACGGCCTGCACGAGCGCGTCCTTGCCCTCGAAGCGCCGGTACAGAGTCGCCCGGGACACACCGGCCCGCCGCGCCACGACGTCGACATTGGTGCGCCGCAACCCGTAGGCGAGGAACTCCTCGAGCGCGGCGTCCACAATGGACTCTCCGACCGCGTCCGTGTCGGGCTCGGCCAGCACCAGCTCCAGCAGGCTCATCCGCGCGGCCCCACCCCGGCGCGGGCGTAACCCCGGCGGGCCCGCTCGGTGTAGCGCAGTCGCGGCGGCACCACGCGCCAGGACGTCCGCACCGCGCGGCGGAACCGCTGGTGTCGGCGCTCGTCGCGGGCGGTCCACCGCTCGCCGATCAGGTCGCGGACCGGCTCCGGGAGCGTGCCGACCGACAGCCACCACAGCGGCTTCGCGGTCGGCTTGCGCAGCAGCCGGTACAGCGGCGCCGGCACCAGCGGGAACGTGGCCGGCGGCTCCTTGGCGAACTCGACCAGCCCGCGGGCGGCCGGCGTGATCACCAGCTCCTCGCGGCACATCCGGTCGAAGTAGGCGAGGAAGCTCGCCCAGTCCGGCGGCACCGCACGGTCGCTGACGCCGTATGCCCGGAACACCACCCGGCTCTCGGCGTAGAGCTGCTCCTTCTCCGCGTCGGTCATCGGATGGTCGAACAGGTCGATCATCTGGAACAGCGCGTCGAAGATCGTCGCGTGCGCCCAGAAGTACACGTCCGGGTCGAGCGCGTGATAGCGCCTGCCCTGACCGTCCACTCCCTTGATGTGCGTGTGGAAGTCGCGGATCCTGCGCGCGGTGCGACCGCCGTGCGGCCAGTCGAAGGTGACGCCCTGGATCTCCGGCACCGAGCGCAGCACCCGCTCCCACGGCTCGTGGAAGAAGTCCGAATGCTGCTCGACCCCGGCGCCGAGCCCGGGATGCATCAGCTGCAGCAGGCCGGCCTTGACCAGCAGCAGGTACCCACGCACCTCGCCGGCCCAGCGCCAGTGCAACGACCCCGGCCCGGGCACCTCAACTTCGGGCTCCGCGCGCGCCGATGCGGTCACAGCAGTCTCCTCTGAGCCGATGAGACACTTCCGCCTCATTGTATCACTCAGAGTGCGCAAAACCGCACCTCAGGGGAACGCGACGCAACCCAGCCACAAGTACGCACGAAACCGGAAGGTGCGAACTCAGGCGACCGAACGTTTGAATTCCGGGGAGGCGGACTGGCTAGTGGTAGTCGTAGAAGCCGCGTTGGCTCTTCTTGCCAAGCAGACCCGCGTCGACCATGCGCAGCAGCAGCGGTGGCGGTGAGTAGAGCGGCTCCTTGAACTCGGCGTACATCGACTCGGCGATGGCCTTCGTCGTGTCCAGGCCGATCAGGTCGGTCAGCCGCAGCGGGCCCATCGGGTGCGCACAGCCCTGCACCATGCCGGTGTCGATGTCCTCGGGCGAGGCGAACCCGGACTCCAGCATCCGGATCGCGGACAGCAGGTACGGCACGAGCAGCGCGTTCACCACGAAGCCCGCGCGGTCCTGGGACAGGATGACCTCCTTGCCCAGCTGGTCCTCGACGAACCTGTCCGCGCGCTCCTTGGTGGTCTCGCCGGTGAGCAGCGAGGGCACCAGCTCGACCAGCTTGAGCACCGGCACCGGGTTGAAGAAGTGGATGCCGATCACCTGTTGGGGCCGCGACGTGGCCATGCCCAGCTTCATGATCGGGATCGAGGACGTGTTGGACGCGAAGATCGCCTCCGGGTCGGTGACGACCTTGTCGAGAGTGGTGAACACGTCGGTCTTGATCTGCTCGTTCTCCGCGACGGCCTCGACGACGAGCTGCCGGTCGGCGAAGTCGCCGAGGTCCTCACTGAACCGCATCCGCCCGAGGGCGGCGTCCCGGCCGGCCTCGTCGAGCTTGCCGCTGCGCACCGCCCGTGCGAGGGACTTCTCCACCCGCGCGCGACCGGCGGTGAGCGCGTCCTGGTTCACCTCGGTGACCACGACGTCCAGCCCGGCACGCGCGCAGACCTCCGCGATGCCCGACCCCATCAGCCCGCAGCCGACAACCCCGACACTCTCGATAACCACAAATCCTCCGTAGCACTCAGACGTGTTGAACGGTTCGCTCCGCTCCGTCGCTCTCGCTCAGACGTTGCGCCGGTACTGGCCGCCGACCTCGAAGAAGGCGTCGGTGATCTGACCGAGCGTGCACACCCTAGCCGCGTCCATCAGCACGCCGAAGACATTCTCGTCCGCGGCGACCGCCTCGCGCAGCCGACGAAGGGCCTGCTGCGCGTCCTGGGCGTGCTTGCGCTGGTACGCCTGGGTTCGGTCGACCTGCGAGCGCTTCTCCTCCTCGGTGGCCCTGGCCAGCTCGATCGTCGGCAGTGCCTCGGCGTTCTCCTTGTTCGGCAGGAACGTGTTCACGCCGATCAGCGGCAACGAGCCGTCGTGCTTGCGCTGCTCGTAGAGCATCGACTCGTCCTGGATGCGGCCGCGCTGGTAGCCGGTCTCCATCGCGCCGAGCACGCCGCCGCGTTCGGCGAGGCGCTCGAACTCGACCAGCACGGCCTCCTCGACCAGGTCGGTCAGCTCGTCGACGATGAACGAGCCCTGCAGCGGGTTCTCGTTCTTCGACAGCCCCCACTCCTTGTTGATGATCAGCTGGATGGCCATCGCGCGGCGCACCGACGACTCGGTCGGCGTGGTGATCGCCTCGTCGTAGGCGTTGGTGTGCAACGAGTTCGCGTTGTCGTACAGCGCACAGAGCGCCTGCAGCGTGGTGCGGATGTCGTTGAAGTGCATCTCCTGCGCGTGCAGCGACCGGCCCGAGGTCTGCACGTGATACTTGAACTTCTGCGAGCGTTCGTTAGCGCCGTAGCGCTCGCGCATGGCCACCGCCCAGATCCGCCGCGCCACCCGGCCGATCACGCTGTACTCGGCGTCGAGGCCGTTGGAGAAGAAGAACGACAGGTTCGCCGCGAAGTCGTCGATGTGCATGCCACGAGCGAGGTAGGACTCGACGTAGGTGAACCCGTTGGCGAGCGTGAAGGCCAGCTGGCTGATGGGGTTCGCGCCGGCCTCGGCGATGTGGTAGCCGGAGATCGACACCGAGTAGAAGTTGCGGACCTTCTTGGCGATGAACCACTCCTGGATGTCGGCCATCATCCGCAGGCTGAACTCGGTGGAGAAGATGCAGGTGTTCTGGCCCTGGTCCTCCTTGAGGATGTCGGCCTGCACGGTGCCGCGGACGTTGGCGAGCGCCCACGCGGCGATCTCCGCGCGCTCGTCCTCGGTCGGCTGGCGACCGTGCTCGGCGGCGAACTTCTCGACGTTCTGGTCGATCGCGGTGTTGAGGAAGTACGCGAGGATCGTCGGCGCCGGGCCGTTGATCGTCATGGAGACCGATGTGGACGGTGCGGTGAGGTCGAAGCCTTCGTAGAGCGCCTTCATGTCGTCCAGCGTCGCGATCGACACCCCGGAGGTGCCGATCTTGCCGTAGATGTCCGGCGGGGTGTCCGGGTCGTGGCCGTAGAGCGTCACCGAGTCGAACGCGGTCGACAGCCGGGTCGCCTCGGATCCCTCGGACAGGTAGCGGAAGCGGCGGTTGGTGCGGAACGCGTCGCCCTCGCCGGCGAACATGCGGGCCGGGTCCTCGCCGTCGCGCTTGAACGGGAACACGCCCGCGGTGAACGGGAAGTAGCCGGGCAGGTTCTCCTTGCGCAGGAAGCGGAGCAGCGACCCCTCGTCGTCGTACCGGGGCAGCGCGACCCGCGGGATCCGGCTGCCGGACAGGGTCTCGCGCCACAGCTGAGTGTGCAGCTCCTTGTCCCGGACCCGCACGACGAGCTCGTCGCCGGCGTAGTCCTCGGCCAGCGTGCGGTGACGAGCCAGCAGGTCCTCGGTGTCGCGCTGTACCCGGCGCGCGGCCTCCTCGGCGAGCGCGTCGATGTCCACTGTGGACAACCCGGCCCGGTCGAGCGCCGAGCGGGCCCGGGTGAGCGCGGCCCGTTCGGCCACCGCGGCGACCTGCTCGTCGGTCCGCTCGTGGTAGTCGCGCACGGTGTCGGCGATGTCGGCGAGGTAGCGCACCCGCTGCGGCGGCACGACGGTGGCGGCCCTGGTGGACACCTTGCTCCCGACCGAGGCCAGGGTCGGCTCGCTGACCGCCAGCCCGCGCTCGGCGAGCAGGTCGCGGGTGTGGTGGTAGAGGGCGGTGACGCCGTCGTCGTTGAACGTGGCCGCGCTGGTGCCGAAGACCGGCATGTCCTCCCAGGAGGAGCCGAACGCCTCGCGGTTGCGCACCAGCTGCCGGGCGACGTCGCGGCGGGCGTCCTCGGCGCCGCGGCGCTCGAACTTGTTGATGGCCACGGCGTCCGCGAAGTCGAGCATGTCGATCTTCTCGAGCTGCGACGCGGCACCGAACTCGGGCGTCATCACGTACAGCGAGGTGTCGACGAACGGCACGATGGCCGCGTCACCCTGGCCGATGCCGGGCGTCTCGACGATCACGAGGTCGTTGCCGGCCGCCTTGGCCGCGGCGACCGCGTCCGTCAGGCCGTCGGGCACCTCGGTCGCCGCGCCGCGGGTGGCCATCGAGCGGAAGTAGACCTGTTCGCCGTCCCCGCCGGGCAGGCCCGCGATGCCGCCGAGGGTGTTCATCCGGATCCGGTCGCCGAGCAGCGCGCCACCACCGCGCCGGCGGGTCGGGTCGACCGCGAGCACGGCGACGCGCAGCTTGTCCTCCTGGTCGAGGCGGAAGCGGCGGACGAGCTCGTCGGTGAGCGAGGACTTGCCGGAGCCGCCGGTGCCGGTGATGCCGAGGACCGGGACCTGCCGGCTCTTCGCGGTCTCGCGGATCCGCTCGAGCGTGGCCTCGTCCAGCTTGCCGGCCTCGATCTTGGTGATGACGCGGGCGAGCGCGTCGTGCTGGCCGGCGTAGAGCGCGTCGAGCGGCGGCTCCGGCCGGTCGGCGAGGTCGGTGTCGCAGGCCTCGACCATCGAGTTGATCATCGGGGCGAGGCCGAGCTGCTGGCCGTCGTCCGGGGAGAAGATGCGCGCGACGCCGCGCTCGTGCAGGAGCTGGATCTCCTCGTGGACGATCACGCCACCGCCGCCGCCGAAGACCTTGATGTGGCCCGCGCCGTGCTCGTTCAGCAGCTCGACGAGGTAGCTGAAGTACTCGACGTGGCCGCCCTGGTAGGCGCTGATCGCGACGCCCTGGACGTCCTCCTGGATGGCGGCACGGACGACCTCGCGCACCGAGCGGTTGTGGCCGAGGTGGATGACCTCGGCGCCCTGCGACTGCAGGATGCGGCGCATGATGTTGATGGCCGCGTCGTGCCCGTCGAACAGGCTCGCGGCGGTGACGAACCGAACCGGGTTCGCGGGACGGTGCAGCGTGATGGCCATGATAATAGTTTGACGTCCTACTATTCGACGTGCAACCGATGTGGGCGAGGTCTCCCCGTTCGGGCACGGTCGAAGTGGGCCGAACTGCCATGATGGCGCGATGGTTCCCGAGTCCGTACGCCGCATGCTCGACGACGACCTCGCCTCGCGTTCGCTCGGCATGACCCTCGTGGACGCCGGCACGGGCTTCGCGGTGGTCCGGATGACGGTCACCGACACGATGGTCAACGGCCACGACATCGCCCACGGCGGGTACGTGTTCCTGCTCGCGGACACCGCGTTCGCCTGCGCGTGCAACAGTCACGGCCCGGTCACGGTCGCCGCGGGCGCCGATGTCACCTTCGTGGCGACCGCGCGACGCGGCGACGTGCTCGAGGCGCGGGCGGAGGAGCGCGTCGTGTACGGCCGCAGCGGGCTGTGCGACGTGACGGTCCGCCGGGACGACGACGTGATCGCGGAGTTCCGCGGCCGCAGCCGCACGCTGAGGAGCTAGCCTGCCGGCATGGCCGCCGACCTGTTCGCGGGAGTCCCCGTCGCCGACTACGCCACCGCGCTGGCCTGGTGGGAGCGGCTGTTCGGCACCCCGCCGGCGTTCTTCCCACACGACACGGAGGCCGTGTGGGAGGTCGCCGAGCACCGGTACGTGTACATCGTCGAAGATCCCGAGCACGCCGGCCACGCCCGGCTCACCCTCTTCGTCGACGACCTCGACACCCGCATGGCCGCGATCGCCGAGCGCGGGCTGGAGCCCGCGAACCGGGAGACGTACGGCGACGGCGTCCGGAAGATCACCTACGCCGACCCCGACGGCAACGAGATCGGCTTCGGCGGCGGCCCGGCCTGACCGCCACTCGCGTCAGCTCAAGGCGAGGAACACCGCGCCCCCCACCACCGGGCCGAGCAGCGCGCCCACCAAGACCTGCGCCACCGTGTGGTCCTCCACCACCACGCGCGCCCAGCACACCAACGCCACGAGCAGGGCGAGCAGCAACAGCCACGGCCCGTAGACGTAGCTGATCATCGCGACCGCTCCCCCGGCCACCGTCGCGTGCACCGACACCTTCCACCAGCGGGTGATCACCAGGCACGCCACCCCGGTCACGATCAACGCCCAGGCCAGCGCGACGAGCTCGGTCGGCGCGCCGCCGGCGAGCATGATCGCCGTGCCGGCCAGGGCGGACGCGAGGCACACCAGCAGCGGCACCGTCCGGTGGGCGCGGTCGCGCACCCAGCGGCCCTCCCATCGCCCGCGGCGCGCGCCACGTACGAGGAACGCCATCGGCAGCACGCTGTAGAAGATCGCGACGAGCACGCCCCAGCCCAGCGTCTGCAGCGGTTCGTATCCCGTCGCGTGCCAGGCGACGGCCAGCGGGAGCGCCACGACCACGACGGCCGGCGAGAGCACCTCGGTCACGATGAGCGCCGCGCGGCGGGCGGTAGTGTCCACGTACACCATGATCCCTGCGCGAGGAGAGTCGATGAAGGCCGGCGACACCGCCCCCGACTTCGAGCTGCCCGACGAGACCGGCACGCCCCGCCGGCTCGGTGAGTTCCTGGAGACCGGACCGCTGGTGCTGTTCTTCTACCCGGCCGCGATGACTCGCGGCTGCACGGTCGAGAGCTGCCACTTCCGCGACCTCGCCGGCGAGTTCGCCGAGCTGAAGGCCTCCCGGGTCGGCATCAGCCCGGACGACGTGGCCAAGCAGCGGGCCTTCAGCGACAAGCACACGTTCGACTTCCCGCTGCTGTCCGACCCGGACGGCGAGGTGGCCACACGGTTCGGCGTGCGGCGAGCGTTCGGGCCGCTGCTCACCCGCCGCCACACGTTCGTCATCGACACCGACAGCACCGTGCTCGAGGTGGTCAAGAGCGAGCTCCGGATGGCCGTGCACGCCGACCGCGCCCTCGAGATCCTTCGCCGCCGCACTCCTTAGTTGTAGAGCGCGTCCTTCGGCACCGCCGCGTCGGTCTTCAGCGCGTCGAACAACGCCTGCGACTTGGCCTCGTCCATCTGTGTCGCCGAGCCGTCGGTCACCGGCACCGTCGTGGTGATCGTGCCGCCGTCGGAGATTCCGCCCATCGCGAAGCCCAGGCCCGCGAGGTGGTACAGGTGGTCGCCGTCGTCGACGGTCAGCGCGTTCGGCACCTCCGAGAGCAACGGGAAGACGTCGAACGGGTTGAGCAGCGTCGCCGGGCTCGCGATCTCCGCGGCCAGCGCGCCGATGAACGTCCGCTGGTTCGCCACCCGGTCGAGGTCCGACCTCGGCGTGGCCGCGCTCTTGCGGGTGCGGACGAACGCCAGCGCCTGCGCGCCGTCCAGCGTCTGGGGGCCGGCCTTGATCGTCACGCCGGTCGCGTTGTCCTTGATCGTCTTCGGGATGTTGATCTCGACTCCCCCGACGGCGTCGACCATGTTCGCGAAGCCGGCGAAGTTGATCTCGGCGTAGTGGTCGATGCGCAGCCCGGTCGCCTGCTCGATGGTCTGCACGAGCAGCTTCGGCCCGCCGATCGAGAACGCGGCGTTGATCTTGTTGACGCCGTTGCCCGGGACCTCGACGTTCAGGTCGCGCGGCAGACTCATCAGCGTCGCCGGCGTGTCGTTGTCCGGCAGGTGCGCGATGAGCATGGTGTCGGTGCGCTTGCCCTCGGTGTCGCCGGTGATGAGCTTGTCCTTCTCCTCCTGCGACAAGCCCTCGCGACTGTCCGAGCCGACGATCAGCCAGTTGGTGCCGGCCGCCTCCGCGGGCCGGCCCGGGTAGTCGGCGAGCGCCGCGACGCGGTTGAGCGAGGAGTCGACCCAGAAGTACATGCCGGCGAGCAGCACGACCAGGATGAGCACGATGATGCCGAGCGTGCGGCCGAAGCGGCGGCGCTTGCGGGGCCGGCGCGGTCGCGGTGGGTAACCGTCACCGCGCGGCGGCGGGCCGTACCCGTCCGGCGGCGGGCCGTCGTAGTGACCCCGGCGCGGCGGCGCGTCGGTCGGCGGCATGGGCAGCGCCTTGGTCTCGTGGTACGCCGGACGCCGGCCCTGCGCGGGCGGCCGCCCATAACCACCTGGGCCGCCTCCATACCCGGGCCGCCGCGGCGGGCCCTGCTGGCCGTAGCTCATCTCCCCACCTTCCGTCGATTCCCAAGACGTGGGGACCGCTGTCGAGGTTGCCAGTGGTACCGCTCACACCGTAGGGGACGCGAGTCAGAGCGGAACGCTCAACCCACCGGGCGAGGATTTGGCCAGCGCGCTGGCGATGACGTGGTCCAGCTCAGTGATACCCAGTGCGCCGAGCGTGAAGCGCCGCACCAGCAGCCGCCACTCGCGCGCCCGGCGCAGCATCGAGTGTCCCTCGCCCAGCACGTCGAACCGGCACACCGCGTCGGTGACCTCCTTGGCCCGCACCGCGTAGCGCAGCGACCGCCCGGGGGCGGTCACCGTGTCCTGGTCACCGTGCGCGATCAACACGGTCCGCCCGGCGAGCTGGTCGACGACGTCGCCTTCGGGAGTCCACGGCGCGAGCGCGCACACGGCCGCCACCCGCTCGGCGCCGGCGACGTGCAGCGCCGTCCGGCCGCCCATCGAGTGCCCGACCACGACGACCGGCGCGCCCGGATGCGCCCTACCGATCTCCCCGAGCGCCCAGCGGGCGTCGACGACCGGGTCGCGGTCCGGACCGTTCCAGCCGCGGTAGCGATAGCAGAGCTGCCACGCCGCGAGTCCGGCGTGGCGCCCCGCCCACCGCAGGTCGTGGGCGAACGGCAGCATCCGCAGGTAGGCGGGGCGCAGCCGGTGCGCGCGGACCTTGCTGGTCTCCTGCCCGCCGTGCAGGACGAGCGCCACCGCGCGCACACCGGTCCGGCCGAGCACGCGCAGGTCGGGCGCGGTCACGAGCCGATCCGGCGGGACTCGACCAGCGCCTCGATGCCGTCCAGGACCCGCCGCAGTCCGAAGTCGAACGGGTCTCCCCAGTCCAGCTCCTCGTCGCGCCACACCTGTGTGAGCGCCGGGTACCGCGCGGGGTCGAGGTGGCCGTCGAGCAGCGGCGCGAAGTCGGTCCAGAACTGCTCGTCGCTGACCCCGGTGCGCCGCTGGACCTGGGTTTCCTCCACCAGCTGCTGGGCCACGCCGCGGACGTAGCCGGTGACCAGGCCGACGACCGCCATCCGCTCGCCGCTGGTCAGCCCGAGGTCACCGACCGCGGCCAGTACCGCGTCGAGCGCGGCGGCCTGGTTCGGGCCCATCACGCCCCTGGTCAGCGACGCGCGCAGCAGCCACGGGTGGTGCTGGTAGCCCTCGAGGCTCGCGCGCGCGAACCGCTCGAGCGCCGCGCGCCAGCCCGCGCCGGCGACCACCGACGCGGCGTCACCCATGACCGAGTCGAGCATCAGGTCCTGCAGCTCGGCCTTGGCCGGGACGTACCGGTACAGCGACATCGTGCCCGCGCCCAGCCGGTCGGCGACGCGGCGCATGGAGACGCCGTCCAGGCCCTCGGCGTCGGCGAGCTCGACGGCGGCGGCGACGATCCGTTCGACGGTCATACCGGGTTTTCGGCCCCGGCTGGGCGCCGGCTTGGTGCCCCAGAGGAGCTCCATGCTGCGGGCCGCGGTGGCCGAGCCACCGAAGCTCGACGAGGCCGTGTCGTCCTTGGTCATCGCGGGCCCATCGTATTGTGCTAAATTCGCGTACAGTGTACCCACTTTCTGCAGGGAGGTCTCATGACGATCTTGGTGACGGGCGCGACGGGCCAGGTGGGCCGGCACGTGGTGGCTCAGCTCGCGGCGGCGGATGTGCCCGTGCGGGCCATGACACGCCACCCGGACGACTTCGCGTCGGCGACCGGCGCCCCGGTCCCGGCGGGCGTCTCCGTGGTGCGGGGCGATCTGCTCGAGCCCGCGACCCTGCCGGTCGACGGGGCGACCGCGCTGTTCCTGTTCCCCGAGCCGCGCAGTGCCCGGGCGGTCGTGACCCGTGCGGTCGAGGCCGGGGTGCGGCGGATCGTCACGCTGTCCTCGGGCGCGGTGACCGGCGGGTACGACACGGACTTCCAGTTTCCGGTCGAGCAGGCGGTCGAGGCGTCGGGGTGCGAGTGGACCCACCTGCGTCCCGGCGAGTTCGCCTCGAACACCCTGCGGCTGTGGGGACCGTCGATCCGGGCCGAGCGGGTCGTGCGCTACCACTACCCGGACTGGCGAGGCGTGCCGATCCACGAGGCGGACGTCGCCGCGGTCGGGGTGGCCGCCCTGCTGTCGGCCGGACATCACGGGCGCGCGTACGACCTGACCGGCCCGGAGCGGATCAGCGCGCGCGAGCAAACGCGGGCAATCTCGGCAGCGCTGGGTGAGAAGGTGCGGTTCGAGGAGGTGACGCCGGCCGAGTCGCGGGAGATCCTGAAGCGGCAGGGTGGTTGGGCCGCGGACAACGCGGACTTCCTGACCGGGTTCGAGGCGTACTCCGCGTCCTCCCTGCCGGACATGACGACCGAGGAGCTGGCGGAGTCGATCCGGCCGCTGCCGACGGTCGAGGAGGTCACCGGTCGGCCGGCGCGGACGTTCGCGCGGTGGGCGGTCGATCACGTGGCCGACTTCCGCTGACTAGGCTCGGTTTCGTGACCGTGACCGTGGCCGGGCTGCTGCTCGCGGCCGGCGCCGGACGCCGGTTCGGGATGCCGAAGGCGTTGGTGCGCCACCGTGGGCGGCTGTTCGTGGAGCATGCGGCGCAGGTGCTGCACGAGGGCGGGTGCGTGCCGGTGGTGGTCGTACTCGGTGCGTCGGCCGACGCGGTGCGGGCGTCGGCGTCGTTGCCCGGGTCGGCTCTTGTGGACAATCCAGAGTGGACGACCGGGATGGGTTCGTCGCTGCGGGCCGGCCTGTCGACGCTCGCGTCGTCGGTCGCGCAGGCCGTGGTGGTGCTTCCGGTCGACACGCCGGGGGTGACGGCACTGGCGATACGCCGGCTCGCCGACCTGGCCGCACCGGACGCCCTCGCGCGGGCGACCTACTTCGGCCGCCCGGGCCACCCGGTCCTGATCGGCCGCGACCGCTGGCCGGACGTCGTGAAGGCGGCCGTCGGGGACGCGGGCGCGCGGCCGTACCTGTCGTCGCACCCGCCGCTCGAGGTGCCGTGCGAGGACGTGGCCAGCGGAGATGACGTGGATCGCCCGTCGGACCTCCCGGAACTGTCGGACCCCGGTGAGAAGGTGACCGGGTACCCCGACGAATGAGGAGGTCCCTCCCGTGACCGGCCGAGAGGCGCAGAAAGACGAGCTGGCCGACCTGGTGCGCGGCGCCGCGCCCGAGTTGGAGGAGGCGGTGAAGTGGCGCCGCCTGACGTTCACCGCAGGCGGCGACTGGCACCACTGGGTATGCGCGGTGGCGGCCTCGTCGAATGGCGTGTCGCTGATGTTCCACAAGGGCGCACTGCTTGACGATCCGGCCCAGCTGCTGCGCGGGGAGGCCCGCTACGTGCGCCAAGTCCCCCACGCGACGGTGATGGAGCACCCGAAGGAGCTCGCAGCCCTACTTCACGAGGCGATCGCCCACCAGAAGGACATGCTCGACTGATTTCGCCCGAAGCGACTGTCCGCAGAGCACCCGCCCACAACGCGGCCGATCGGACCCCGGAAGCGTTCGTGGCGAGCCCGCACCAGAGGCGGGGAGCCTCGCAACTCGCGGGACCAGCCGGTGTGGCTGGTTCCGGTCCGCGACCAGACCCGGATTCGCGGCGGACAGCCGGCTTCTGGCCCACGCCGCTGACGCCGAGGCGGCCAGGTCAGGCGGCGGTGGCCTGGGTGGCGAACTGGGTGCGGTACAGGTCCGCGTACCTGCCCTCCGCTTCCAGCAGTGAGTCGTGGTCGCCGCGTTCCACGATTCGGCCGTCCTCCACCACCAGGATCTGGTCCGCCGCCCGGACGGTGGACAGGCGGTGCGCGATGACGATCGCCGTGCGGCCGGCCAGTGCTGAGGTCAGCGCCTCCTGCACGGCCACCTCCGACTCCGAGTCCAGGTGCGCGGTCGCCTCGTCGAGGATCACCACTCGGGGCTGCGCGACCAGCAGCCGCGCGATCGTCAGCCGTTGGCGTTCGCCGCCCGACAGGCGGTAGCCGCGCTCCCCCACGACCGTCTCCAGCCTGTCCGGCAGCGACTCCACCAGGTCCGCCAACCGCGCCTGCCGCAGCGCCGCCCAGATCTCCTCGTCCGTCGCGGCCGGCCGCGGGTACGCCACGTTCGCCCGGATCGTGTCGTGGAACAGGTGGCCGTCCTGGGTCACCACGCCCACCGTGTCCCGCAGCGCGTCGAATGACAGCTCGCGAACGTCCACATCGGCCAGACGGACGGCGCCCGCCTCGACGTCGTAGAGGCGCGGCACCAACGAGGCGATCGTCGACTTGCCCGCGCCGGACGGCCCCACCAACGCCACCATCTGCCCGGCCTCGGCCCGGAACGAGATGCCGTGCAGCACCTCCTGGCCGCCCCGCTGATCGAGAACGGCCACCTCCTCCAACGACGCCAGCGACACCTTGTCCGCCGCCGGGTACCCGAAGCGCACGTCGTCCAGCGACACCGACACCCCACCCGCCGGCACCGTCTTCGGCGTCGGCGACTCGGTGATCATCGGCGGCAGGTCGAGCACCTCGAAGACCCGCTCGAACGACACCAGCGCGGTCATCACGTCCACCCGCGCGTTCGCGAGCGCGGTCAGCGGCGAGTACAGCCGCGTCAGCAGCAACGCCAGCGCCACCACGGTGCCCGCATCGAGCTGACCGGTGATCGCCAGGTACCCGCCGAGCCCGTACACCAACGCCTGCGCCAGCGCCGACACCAGCGTCAGGCTCGTCATGAACCACCGGGTCAACATCGCCGTCCGGACGCCGATGTCGCGCACCCGCGCCGCCCGGTCGCCGAACTCGGTCGCCTCCGCGCGCGGGTGACCGAACAGCTTCACCAGCGTCGCGCCCGGCGCGGAGAACCGCTCCGCCATCTGGGTGGTCATCGACGCGTTCAGCGTGGCCGACTCGTGCTGCATGTCGGCCATCCGCCGGCCCATCCGTCGCGCGGGCAGCACGAAGACCGGTAACAGGATCAGCGCGAGCGCGGTCACCTGCCAGGACAACGTCAACATCACGACGACCGAGAGCACCAGCTGGATCACGTTCGTCACCAGCCCGGCGAGCGTCGAAGTGAACGCCCGCTGCGCCCCCATCACGTCGTTGTTCAGCCGCGACACCAGCGCGCCGGTCCGCGTCCGGGTGAAGAACGCCACCGGCATCCGCTGCACGTGCTCGAACACCGCCCGGCGCAGGTCGTGGATCAGCCCCTCCCCGATCCGCGACGACTGCCACCGCTCGGCCAGCCCCAGCCCGGCGTCCAGTACCGCCACACCCGCGATCGCCACCGCCAGCCACACCACCAGCGACACGTCGTGCCCGCCGACGATCGCGTTCACCACCTGCCCGGCGAGCAGCGGCGTCGACACGACGAGCACCGCCGAGATCATCGTCAGCAGCAGGTACACGACCAGCTTGCCCCGGTGTGGCCCGGTGAACCGGAACACCCGCCGGATCGTGCCCTTGTGCAGGCCCTTCGGCGCGTTCGCCGCGCGCATGGCGCCGTACATGACGCTCCAGGCGTTGTCCACTACAGCCCCACTTCCTTCCCCCGTCGCCCCGGCACAACGCCGGCCATCGCGCGGGCCTTCCCGGTTACCCGGAGAGCGAACGCGCCGCACTAGTAGCCTGCCCGCGTGGAGCAGACCGGGCAGCGCGCACGCCGCTTCGACCTGCTCTTCTACCTGGTGAGCCTGCTGTTCGCGGCGGCGACCGCGGTGTTCTCCGAGTTCTACGGCTACCGCGTCTGGGGCAACCTCGCCTCGGTCGGCTACCTGCTCGCCACCGCACTCACCGGGTTGGCTCTAGTGTCGCGGACACCACCGACAGTTTTCGCCGGGCTGCTGCGTTCGCGGTGGACGCCGATCGCCGTCGCCGGTCTGCTCGGCGGGATCGTGCCGCTGCTCGTGCTGGTCTTCCGCCGGGCGCCGGACTTCGTGTGGGGTCCGTGGCCGTGGTCGTTCCCGGCCCAGCCCGAGGTGTGGGTCGTCGAGCGATCCGCGGACCTCCTGCTCGACAACGGCACGCCCTACCCCGACCTGAGCCTGCTCGACCGGCCGGCGCACCCGGACGACTACACGCCCTACGGCCCGTCGATGACCGTGCTCGGCCTGCCGCGTGCGCTGCTCGGCGACGCCGCGCTCACCGACGCCCGCGTGGCGTTCGCCGTGGCGAGCGTGCTGATCATCGTGCTGGCGTTCGCGGTCCTGGGGTGGCCGCGCGTGCCGGTGGCGGCCGCGCAGCTCGCCGCGATCAGCCCGCTCACGCTGCTGACGATGACCGTCGCGGGCGACGACCTCCCGGTGATCGCGCTGATCGTGCTCGCCGTCGCGCTGGTCCACCGCGGCCGACCGGGTTGGGCGGGTGTGGTGTGTGCGGTCGTGGTCACGATGAAGCTGACCGCCCTGCCCGCGCTCGTGGTACTCGCGGTCGCGGTGCTGGCCTACCGCGGCGGCCGCCGCGGCCTCGCGATCTTCCTCGGCACGACCGTCGCGGCGAGCGCGGTGATCGTGGTGCCCGTGCTGCTTGTCGACCCGGCGTCGTTCGCCGAGCACGTGATCCTCTACCCGGCCGGGCTCGGTCAGGCCGGCTCACCGGCGCGGAGTCCGCTGCCGGGACACCTGATCGCGGGCCTGGGACCGGTCGGGCACGCCCTGTCGCTGGCGCTGCTCGCCACGGCGGCATGCGCGATCGTCGCATGGTTGTTCCTGCGCCCACCACGGGATCCCGCGGATGCGACGCTGCGGATCGCCACCGGTCTCGGGGCGGCGATCATCCTCGCGCCGGCCACGCGTTGGGGCTACCTGATCTACCCGCTGGCCCTGCTCGGCGCGATGATCGGGTTCGCTTCCGTCGGCGGAACGACGCCGGGGCGGCGCCGGACGGACCGGACAACCGCGGGACCGACCGATGAACTGGTCGCGAACCCCGACACCCGCGGCAGCCAACCCTAGGACGGAACCTACTTCTTCTTGGTACGGGTGGCGCCGCCACGACCCCGCAGCGTGACACCGGATTCCGACAGCACCCGGTGCACGAAACCGTAGGACCGACCCGTGGACTCGGCCAGGGCGCGGATGCTGGCGCCCTTCTCGTACTTCTTCTTGAGGTCAGCGGCCAGCTTGTCGCGCGTACTGCCCGTGATCCGCGCGCCCTTCTTCAGATCGGCCACGTCGTCCGCCTTCCGTAGCGTGTGACGGAGGATTCTGATGACACCTGCCGACGCAATGATCGAACACGACCGCGAGGAATGCCAGACGAGATCGAAAATAGCTATGAACTCGCACACCCCCGGACGAGGGATTAGGCCAGTTGAACGAGTTCCAGGTAGTCAGCAGACCAGTGATCTTCGGTACCGTCCGGTAGCAAGATCACCCGTTCGGGTGCCAGTGCCTCGACCGCACCCGGGTCGTGCGTGACGAGTACGACCGCTCCCGCGTAGTTGTGCAACGCCTCCAGCACCCGCTCACGGCTCGCCGGGTCGAGGTTGTTGGTCGGCTCGTCGAGCAGCAGCACGTTGGCGGAGCTGGAGACCAGGCCGGCGAGGGCGAGCCGGGTCTTCTCGCCGCCGGAGAGCGTGCCGGCCGGTTGCTCGAGTTGCTCGCCGCTGAACAGGAAGGTGCCGAGCAGTGAGCGCAGCTGCTGCTCGGGTGTGTCCGGCGCGGCGTGGCGCACGTTGGCCCACACGGTCGCCTGGTGGTCGAGCGTCTCGTGCTCCTGCGCGTAGTAGCCGATGCGCAGCCCGTGGCCTGGCACGACCTCGCCGGAGTCCGCCGGCTCCATGCCGCCGAGCAGGCGCAGCAGCGTCGTCTTGCCGGCGCCGTTGAGGCCGAGCACGACAACGCGGCTGCCCCGGTCGATCGCGAGATCCACTCCCGTGAACACCTCGAGCGAGCCGTAGCTCTTCGAGAGTCCCTCCGCGGTGAGCGGAGTCTTGCCGCACGGCGCCGGCTGGGGGAAGCGGATCTTGGCGACCTTGTCGGCCCTGCGGACCTCCTCGAGCCCGGACAGCAGCCGCTCGGCACGCTTGGCCATGTTCTGCGCGGCCACCGCCTTGGTCGCCTTGGCGCGCATCTTGTCGGCCTGTGCCTGCAGCGCGGAGGCCTTCTTCTCGGCGTTGGCCCGCTCGCGGCGGCGGCGCTTCTCGTCCGCCGCGCGCGCGTCGAGGTAGCGCTGCCAGCCCATGTTGTACAGGTCGACCTGGCCGCGCATGGCGTCGAGGAACCAGACCTTGTTCACCACGTCGGCGAGCAGCTCCACGTCGTGGCTGATCACGACGAGACCGCCGCGGTGCGTCTTGAGGAAGCCGCGCAGCCAGGAGACCGAGTCGGCGTCGAGGTGGTTGGTCGGCTCGTCGAGCAGCAACGTGGTGCCGGATCCGTTGCCCGCGCCGGACTCCGCGGCGGCGAACAGGATGCGGGCGAGCTCGACGCGGCGACGCTGGCCGCCGGACAGGGTGGCGATCGGCTGGGCGAGCACCCGGTCGGCCAGCCCGAGGTTGGCGCAGATGCGTGCCGCCTCGCTCTCCGCCGCGTAGCCGCCGAGCGAGGCGAACCGCTCCTCGAGCCGGCCGTAGCGGCGGACCTCGCGGTCGCGCTGGGAGTCGTCGGCGTGCTCGGACATCGCCGACTGCGCCTTCTCCATCTCGCGCAGCAGCTGGTCGAGGCCGCGCGCGGAGAGCACCCGGTCCTTCGCGGAGACCGACAGGTTGCCCTCGCGCGGGTCCTGGGGCAGGTAGCCGACGTCGCCGGCGCGGCGCAGGTCGCCGGCGTAGGGCTCACCCTCGCCGGCGAGGACGCGCAGCGTCGTGGTCTTGCCGGCGCCGTTGCGGCCGACGAGGCCGATCCGGTCGCCCGGCTGGACGCGCAGCGTCGAGTCGGAGAGCAGCGTGCGCGTGCCGGCGCGCAGTTCGAGATCGAGAGCGGTGATCATGCGGAGACTCCGTGGAGGTGGTGGTGGGCAGGCCTCGTCCGCTCGCCGGTCGTGACCGGCGAGCCCGCCTGCGGCCTAGTCCGTACGAACCACCACGGACCCGAGTCTACGGGTTGCCGGCAACGTAATTGAGCGCACGGTGTGCGCTAAGCAGCCGCTTAGTAGAGTCAGCGGCTATGACTCCTGACTTCCACGGCAAGGTCGCGCTGGTGACGGGTGCCAGCCGCGGCATCGGACTCGCGATAGCGACCGAGCTGGCTCGCGGCGGGGCGGCGGTGACGATCTCCTCACGCAAGCCGGAACAGGTCGAGGCCGCGGCCGAGGCGGTGCGCGCCGACGTGCCGGACGCGAAGGTGCTCGCCGTCCCCGCGAACACCGGCCGCGACGAGGACCGGGAGGAGGTCGTCCGGCGCACGACCGAGGAGTTCGGCCGGCTCGACGTGCTGATCAACAACACCGGCATCAACCCGACCTACGGCCCGCTGGCCGAGGCCGACCTCGGGGCGGTGCGCAAGATCTTCGACGTCAACGTGGTCGGCGCGCTCGGCTTCGTCCAGCTGGCACTGAAGGCGTGGATGGCCGAGCACGGCGGCTCGATCGTGAACATCGCCTCGATCGCCGGGCTGCGTTCGTCCGGCCTGCTCGCCGCGTATGGCGCGAGCAAGGCCGCGCTGATCCGGCTGACCGAGGAGCTGGCCTGGCAGCTCGGGCCGGGCGTGCGGGTCAACGCCGTGGCGCCGGCCGTGGTGAAGACGAAGTTCGCCGAGATGCTCTACAGCGAGCGCGAGGAGCAGGCGGCGAACGCGTACCCGATGAAGCGCCTCGGCGAACCGGCCGACGTCGCGCAGCTCGTCGCGTTCCTGGCCTCAGACCAGGCGAGCTGGATCACCGGCGAGACCGTCCGGGTGGACGGCGGCATGCTGGCCACCGGCACCCTGGGCTGACAACCGGCCGGCTAGACGAGCGTGGCCAGGGTGGCGACCGACTTGCGCAGGTCGGCGCGCACGGCCCGGCCGATCGCCATGCCGACCGGGCCGAAGACCGGCCGGCCGGTGACGTCGGCGTCGACCGTGATCTTCGAGTGGCCGTCGCCGTCGCCGCGGACCGTCAGGTCCAGCGCGATCCGCACGCCGCCCACGCCCCGGCCGGAGATCGTCAGGCCGGTCGGCGGGGCGTAGCGCTCGACATGCCACCGCACGCGGTTGCGCAGGCCCATCACCGCGACCACCGACGTCAGGTCGGTGCCCTCGCCGATCTCGGCCGGCACCTCGCCGCGCCAGCCCTCGTGCAGGGTCAGCCACTCGCCGAAGCGGGACAGGTCAGCGGCCGTGGCCCAGGTCCGCTCGGGCGTCGCCGGCACCGAGACCGACGCGTTCACCTTGGCCACTCGTCCTCCTACGCCTCCCGCACCACGATCTCGACGTCGCGCGACCGCCGGGCCGCGTCCTCGAGGACGGTGCGGCGCGGCTCGGGCACGTCGAGCGCTCGCGGCTGCGCGAGCGCGAACAGCTTCGCGAGTCGAGAATCGGCGCGCAAGACGTCGAGTGCGCGCTGGTCGCCGCCGAGCACCACCGCGTCCAGTTCGGACAGCCGGGGCACCAGCACCGCCACCGCGTCGTCGGCCGCCGCCCGCAGCGCCACCCGAACCTGCCCGTCGCGGCGGCGGGCGAACCGCTGCTGCGACCAGCCGCCCGCGGCGCTGCGCCCGTGCACCGGCCGCCGGTCGGTCCGCGACACCTCCACCACGCCGTCCCGCGAGACGCCGACGGCGTGACCGCCCAACCGGACGAGCAGCAGCCCGATGCGGCGCGGCGTGAGCAGGTGAGCCACCAGTGGGTCGATCGCGAGCCCCGCGAACGACCCGGTGGACCCGAGCGGTCCGAACGGCACCGCGCAGGTGGCTGTGGAGCCGTCGACCGCGTCGACCCGCACCGCAGCGGGCTCGCGGACGGTGCCGACCACTCCCCCGTGCCGGCCGGCGAAGCGCTCGAACCAGCCGGCCACCCGCTCCGGCTCGACCTCGACCGCGCGCCCGCCCCCGGCCACCGCCCTGGCTCTGCCCACGCGCCGACGGTAGCGGCTGGTGACAAGGCACGGCCGCCGCCGGCTGGTGCCGACGACGGCCGTGCGCGTTGGTCAGGACGTCACGGTGTGACGTACCCGTTGATGTGCAAGGAAACCGACCGGATCGAACCGGTGTCGGCGCCGGCGAGGTCGAACGCGCTGAACGTCCAGTCGCCGTCCGCCGGGCCGCGCAGGCCGGAGAACGCGTCGGCCGGACGCCAGGTGCCGGTGAACGGCGCCTGGACCGGCGTCACCGACGCGAACGGGTTCGCCGCGTCGTCGGCGAACACGACCTGGCACAGGTTGTTTCCGCCGCCGCCGTTACCGCTGAACACGGTCGCGGTGGCCCCGGACGGCGAGGTGACGATGCCGACGAGGTCACCGACGAACGTGTGGTCCAGGCCGACCGTGGTCGAGCCCGCGGTCGCGTTACAGGTCGCGCCGTCGATGGAGAACGTCACCTTGGACGCCGGACCCATGCCGCTGACCGGGATCGTCACGCTCGAGCCGACCGTGCTGTTGTCCGGGATCGCCACCGGCGCACCCGCGTACGCGTAGTCCACAGTGGTCGGTGAGGGCTCGCCCACCTCGACGGTGAAGCTCGCGTTGCTCGGCGAGTAGGCCCCGGCGAACGTGACCCGGCTGTTCAGCCGCAGCGGAGTGCCGACCTGGTGCGACGAGGGCACGGTGACCTGGAACGACTTCGTCACCCTGGCGTTCTTCTCGATCGTGCCGTAGGACTGCGCCCGCGGCGTGATCGTCACACCCGGGGTCGGGCTGGTCAGCACCACGCTCGTCGACACCGCGGTGGCGTCGCCGATGTTGGTCACCGGCAGGTCGACCGTCGCGGTGTCACCCGGGTGCAGGAACTGGCCGCCGTCGTTCGGGGTGACCGTCGGCGCGGCCGCCTGGGCAAGCGGCTGCGGGCTGGCCCCGGTGAACGCCAGGACCCTGTCGGCCAGGATCACGCCGTGCCCGCTGCGTCCGTCCACGCCCGGCTCGACGATGTCGATCGCCGTGCTGGTCAGCGCCTCGCGAACCTCGGCCGGGTCGATGCCGGGGTTGCCCGACAGGACCAGGCCCGCGATCGCCGCCGCGTGCGGGGCGGCCGCTGAGGTGCCGAAGAACGGATCGAACCCGGGCACGCTGGTGAGCACGCCGTCCGCGGCGGTGATGTCCGGCTTCTGCCGCACCTCGCCACCGGTGGAGCTGACGTCGCCCGGCGTGATCGCGGTGCCGTCGGCCTCGTAGAAGACCCGGCGTGGGCCGTCGGAGGTGAACCGCTCGAGCGCGGAGTCGGCGTCGTACGCGTCCGGGAACGGTCCCCGCGGGTTCGGCGGGTCGCCCGGCTCGAGGTCGAACGGCAACGGGTCGTTCGCCGGTGCCGCGGCCACGCTGAACGCGCCCCGCGCCGCCGAGTGGCCGAACGTGACGCCCGGCGTGTTGAACGCCTTCAGCCCGTCGGCCGAGTCGGAGAACCGGCCGCGCAGCGCCGAGAGCGACAGGTACCGGTCGTCGCCGCGGAACTTCACCACGGCCAGGCGCAGACCGCTGCCGCCGAAGATCGGGGTGTCCACCCGCTCGTAGGCGTCCTGCGTGCCGGTCTGGTAGTCCTGGCTCATCGAGACGACGTTGCCGGCCGCGTCGAGCAGGTACAGGTCGTAGTCGTTGTTCGACGCGCCCAGCGGGTCCGACCAGTTCAGCAGTACCGGCACGCCCGCGGACGACGCGTTCGAGATCGGCTGGTAGACCTGGGTGGCCGCGGAGGTGTCGAAGTCGTGCGCGTACCCGGCGAACTTGCCGATCACCTGGCCGGAGTTGACGAAGTCACCCTCCCAGTGCGCGGCGGTGCCGTCGACGGTGTTGCCCTCGTTGCCCGCCGAGGAGAAGTACAGCGCGCCGTCGGCGATCACGTCGTTCACGGCCTGGGCGATGATCCAGTCCTGGAACGGCGCTTCCTTGAAGTAGATGATGTCGTCGACGATCACGTCGCAGTCCAGGTCGAAGCGCAGCGCGCGGATGTTGTCCGCGAAGCTGGCGTCGCCGTTGAACGCGGTCGCGAAGCCCAGCTCCGCGGTCGGCGCCACGTCGTGGATGATCTCCAGCATCGCGGTGCCCTCGTCGCCCCCGCCCGCCTGGGTCGGCAGCACGTCGACGGCCGGCAGCTCACCGGCGGCCTGCGAGGCGGCCAGCGAGTCCACACCGTCGGACAGGGCGCAGATCTTCACGCCCACGCCGGTGACGCCGATCTGCTCGCGCGAGGTGTCGGCGTTGTGCGTCCGGTCGCCCTCACTGTTGATCGGCCCGGCCCGGTTCTCCAGCGCCGCGCGGGTGCGCTGCGCGATCCGAGTCACCTTGGCCTGCTTGGACTCCGGCTTGGCCGGCTTGGCCGACGTGTCCCCGCGGTCGAGCTCGCGCGCGGTCATCGCGCCGCCGGCGACCTCGATCCGCTTGACGTCCGTCCGGGCCGCGATCGCACCGATCGCGGACAGCGGCAGGTCGGCGCGGATCGTTCCGTACCGCGTGGACACCGAGCGCAGCGTGGCGCCCGCGTTGGTGAGCGTCTTGCGCAGGTCGTTGGACACGGTGGCGCGGATGTCCACCAGGGTCCGGTTGCCGGTGACCGCGACTCCGCTCTGCAGCTTCGGCAGCGCGCGCGTCGCGGCCGCGTCCGCCCGCGCAGTGAGCGCCACGAGGAGCTTACTGTCTACTTTGGACTCGACCTTGTCGGCGCTCGCCTTGATGTCCTGCAGGGCGCCGATCTGCCTGGCCGCGTTCTCAGCGGCGGCCGAGGCCTTCTGGTCCTCGGGCGGCGGGGCCGCGGCCGCCGGGCTCGCCAACCCCACGACGGCGAGCAGGCAGGCGGCTGAGGTGAACAAGACTCGGGATCTTCGGGATGCGTGAGCAGGTCTACGCACGGATCGTCCTCCGCGATTGGGCCGTGCCCCGACTCACGGACAGCCCTACCGGGTACCCCCGGCCGCGCCAAACCTATGGTTCGTGGCTTTCCGCCACAGCGGCCATTCGGCTCAACCACACCGGATGTGCGTTACCAATTGCCGGCTGTTAGCGACTCACAGAACGAATGCGTCTGACCACGGTTGTGCGCTGCGACCAGAGAGCGCGTCGAGGAGCGCGGCGGCCTGACTGTCAGTGAGCGACGCGACGAAGTCGATTACCGCGCGTCCCCTGGCCAGTTCCCGGACTCCGGCGCTGCCTTGGGGCGGCTCGCCGACCGCACCGACCAAAGTGGACATATCGGTCTCGGCGAGCACGCCGTACTCGTGCTCGGCGAGCGCGACGAGGTCCTGCAGCCGGCGCGGCAGGCGGTTGGCCTCGTAGCGGTCGGTGAGCCACTGTTCGAGGGCGTGGACGAGGGAGCCGAGCAGCTGCGCCTGGCCGCGCTGGTGCAGCGCGAGGTCGGGGCGCAGTAGGACGAAGCGGCGGTGCACGAACTTGAGGACCTGGACCTCGTGCCACTGCGCCGGGGCGAGCTGCACGTGTCCGGAGCGGGTCGGCGGGTCGGGCGCCACGCCGATGTCGGTGACGAGCCGGACGGTCCAGCCGGAGGAGAACCGGCCGACCGTCTGCTCGGCCTCCACCGAGCCGTCGAAGGGGGTGGCGAGCAGGGTGTCGACGAGCTCGGTGCGCACCCGCGACACGGCGGCGACGAACGCGTCGTCGTCGACGATCCACGAGTCGCGGCGGTGCAGCCGGCGGCGGAGCTGTTCGAGGGAGTAGCCGGGGCGGCGTGAGTAGGCGGCGAGCTCGGCGTCGGTCAGCTCGGCGAGCTCCAGCGCGGAGCCGAGCCAGCGACCGAGCTCGGCGGCGACCGGGGCGTGTTGGAGGACGCCGATGCGGTGGAAGTCCTCGAGGTCGTGGATGGCGTAGGCGATGTCGTCGGCGGTGTCCATGACGGACGCCTCGACGGTCTGCTGCCAGCCGGCGACGCGGCCGGCGAAGGGCTCGCGGGCCTGGACGAGGTCGTCGAGCTCGGTGACGTAGACGGAGAACTTGCTCGACCCGGTCCCCGGCTCGCCGGGTGGCTCGGACGCGCCGCGCGGCGGGTCGGGCATGTCGCGCGGGTGCGGTTCGGGGTGGGAGCGGCGGGACCACGGGTACTTCAGCATCGCGGCGCGCACGGCGGCGGTGAGGTCGAGGCCGACGGCGCCCGGTCCGCCGGTGTCGGTGGTGGTCACGATGCGCAGACTCTGGGCGTTGCCCTCGAACCCGTCGGGCAGCGCGAACCGGTGCCGGGCGAGCCGGTCGAGCTCCTGCTCGCCGAGGTGGCCGAACGGTGGGTGCCCGAGGTCGTGCGCGAGGGCGGCGGCCTCCACGACGTCGAGATCGCAGCCACCGAGGTCGTCGACCAATGGCGCGAGTTGCGGGTCGGCGTTGATCCGCTCGGCGATCGCGCGGGCGACCTGAGCGACCTTGAGGCTGTGCGTGAGCCGGTTGTGCAGCAGCCCGGACCCGCTGGCGCTGACGACCTGCGTGACGCCACCGAGCCGCGCGAAGAAGGGCGACGCGACGATCCGATCACGGTCGGCGCGGAAGGGGCTGACGGCGAGATCGCCGGACTCGGTGCCCGATCGCCGCGCGTCACGTCCCTCGCCCATGCCAGCTGACCCTACTGTGCTGGGATATCTCCCGTGGTGAGGCAGAGGTGTGGACGGTGACGCCCGCGCCGCGGCTGATGGCATCGCGGTCGCTCCCCCAGCCCGCGGCACGACAAGCGCAGGCGGTGCCGTCGCGGATCTCCGGCCGGCGGCGCGGCCGGCGGTCTGGGCTGTGGCGCGGCCGGTGCCTCGCATGACAGCGCGACTGCTGTGGACGGCGACGAACGCGGCGCCGCCACTGGCGCAGGCGACTGCGCGATCGAAGGATTGGCCAGCGGCTTGGCTGGTAGCGCGGTCGACGGCGTGGCCGTCGAAGCGGGCGGTGGTGCGAGCGGGGTGGCCGGCGGTGGTGCCGTGATGGGTGTCGCCGCGGATGTCGTCGTCGCCGGGGCGGGGCCGGCGGGTTGGGCGGTCGCGCGGGCTTGTGCGTCGCGCGGCCTGCGCACGGTGCTGTTGGCGCCGCGGCCGGCCGCACCCTGGCCCGCCACCTACGGCATGTGGCTCGACGAGGCCCAGCTCCTCCCGCCGGGAGCCGGGTACGTCGTGGCCCGGGCGCGGGTTTTCGCCGGCTCTGCGCGATGGCTGGCTCGCGAGTACGCGGTACTGGACAACCCGTCGGTGCGGGCGGCGCTCTCGCACCCGGCTGTGGAGGTGCGCACCGGCCGGCTCGGGGACGTCGACGCGCCGGTGGTGATCGACGCGACCGGTGCGCGGCGGCCGGCTGAGGCGGCCGAGCAGACCGCGTACGGGGTCCTCGTGCCGGCCGCTGTCGCCGCGCCGATCGTCGGGCCGGGCGAGGCGGTCTTCATGGACTGGCGCCAGCCGCGCCCCGGCCCGGCCACGTTTCTCTACGCCGTCCCGCTGCCGGACGGCCGCGTGCTGCTGGAGGAGACCTCGCTGGCCCGCCGCCCGGGTCTACCCACGACCGAACTGCGGGACCGACTCCTGACCCGCCTGGCCCGACACGACATCGACCCCGGCGACGCCCAGGTGGAACGGGTCCGCATCCCCCTGCCGACCCGCGTCAACCCCCGGTACCCAGCCCCCACCCGTTCCCGGGGGGCGTCCCCGATGCCAGTCTACCGGTGGGGGCCGACGCTCCTGGGGTATGCGCGGGGGCTGTGGACAACTTCGGGTCGCGAGTGGAATGTCGTGCCGTTCGGGGCCGCCGCTGGGCTCGTGCATCCGGCCACCGGGTTCGGCGTGAGCGACGCCCTGCGGCTCGCGCCTCGGGTGGCTGACGCGATCGTCGACGGCGGGGCCGAGGCGGCGCGGCAGACGATCTGGTCGGCCCGGGCCCGGGCGGTGTTCCGGCTCCGCCGCGCGGGACTGCACACCCTGCTCGCCCTCCCGCCCGAACGGCTGCCGGACTTCTTCGAGCTCTTCTTCGCGCTCCCGCGGGAACGCCAGTACGCCTACCTCTCCGGCCGCGAGGACCTCCCCGGCGCCGCGGCCGCGATGGCCGCCCTCTTCCGCGCGGCGCCGTGGCCGCTGCGCCGGACCATGGCGTTCCGGCGATAGATCGGGGCCGCGCCGTCCGCCGGCCCGCCTAGACTTCACCCATGCGGCGCTACTCACCCGGCCAGATCGCCGAGCGGACGGGGTTCAGCATCGACACCCTGCGCTACTACGAGCGGATCGGCCTGCTCGACGACATCGAACGCAACTCCGGCGGCCAGCGAGTCTTCACCGAGGACGACCTGGGCTGGCTGATGATCCTGCGCTGCCTGCGCGAGACCGGCATGCCGATCCAGCGGATGATCCGGTTCGCGGAGCTGGCCCGCGGCGGCGAGGAGACGATCCCGGAACGGATCGAGCTGCTCGAGGAGCACGACCGGGACGTCGACGCGAAGATCGCGCAGCTGCACTCCGAGCAGGAGCACATCCGCGGGAAGATCGGCTACTACAAGGGCGTGCTGAGCGAGACCGGGGTGAGCGCCACCCCGGCGTGACGGGTCCGGCTAGATCGTGAAGCCCAGCGCGCGCAGCTGCTCGCGGCCGTCGTCGGTGATCTTCTCCGGGCCCCACGGCGGCATCCAGACCCAGTTGATCCGGAAGTCGCCGACTAGGCCGCCGCCCGGGCCGGCGGTCAGCGCCGCGCGGGTCTGGTCCTCGATGACGTCCGTCAGCGGGCAGGCCGCCGACGTCAGCGTCATGTCCAGGGTCGCGGTGTTGTCCTCCTCCACCCGGATGTCGTACACCAGGCCGAGGTCCACGACGTTGATCCCGAGCTCGGGGTCGACCACGTCGCGCATGGCCTCCTCGAGGTCCTCGATCGCGGCCACGTCGGCCTTGGGGGCGGGGGGTTCGGGCAGCGACTCCACGCCGCGGTCCACATCGGTCATCGGGTGGCTCCTTCCGCTCGGGACACCGCGTCCTTGAACGCCATCCAACCCAGCAGCGCGCACTTCACGCGGGCCGGGTACTTCGCGACGCCGGCGAACGCGACGCCGTCCTCCAGTACTTCCTCGTTCGGCTCGACCTGGCCGCGGCCCTGCACCATCTCTACGAAGGCGTCCATCGTGGACAGTGCCTCGCCGACGGGCCGGCCGGTCACCAGGTCCGTCAGCACCGACGTCGAGGCCTGGCTGATCGAACAGCCCTGCCCCTCGTACGACACGTCAGCGACCTTGTCGTCCGACACCGCGACGCGCAGTGTCACCTCGTCCCCGCACGTCGGGTTGACCTGAAAGGACTCGGCGTCGAACGGCTCGCGCAGACCGCGCCCGTGCGGGTTCTTGTAGTGGTCCAGGATGATCTCCTGGTACATGGACTCGAGGTTCATGTGAAGACCGTCCCGCCTCCCCGCGACTCAAAGCGTTGGTCACGTTCCGCCGTCGGGTGCGGCTTGGCCACGTACTTGTGGCCGGTTCGCGTCCCGTTCCCCTTAGGGACCTGTTTCGAGTTCATCCGAAGACCTTTTTCACCTGCGCCAGGCCCGCGACGAGGGCGTCCGCCTCGGCGGGGGTGTTGTACAGGTAGAACGACGCCCTGGTGGTCGCCGGAATTCCGTACCGCACGACGGCCGGCCGTGCGCAGTGGTGACCGACCCGCACCGCGATGCCCAGCTCGTCGAGCACCTGGCCCACGTCGTGCGGGTGGATGCCCTCGACCGAGAACGACACCTCGGCGACCCGGTCCTGCGCGGTCGGCGGGCCGATGATCCGCACACCGGGCACCTCGGCGAGCGCCGCCAGCACGTACTCCGTGAGCGCGTGCTCGTGCGCGGCGATCGCCGGCATGCCGACGCCGGTGAGGTAGTCGACCGCGGCACCGAGCCCGACCGCCTCCGCGATCGGCGGAGTGCCGGCCTCGAACTTGTGCGGCGGGGCGGCGAACGTCGACCGCTCCATGGTGACCAGCTCGATCATCTCGCCGCCGCCGAGGAACGGGGGCAGCTCGTTCAGCAGCTGGTGGCGGCCCCACAGCACGCCGATCCCCGTCGGGCCCAGCATCTTGTGGCCGGTGAACGCGACGAAGTCGGCGCCCAGCTCGACCACGTTCAGTGGCAGGTGCGGCACGGACTGCGAGGCGTCCAGCAGCACCAGCGCGCCGACCTCGTGGGCGCGGGCGATGACCCGCTCGACCGGGTTGATCGTGCCGAGCAGGTTCGACACGTGCACCATCGACACGATCTTCGTCCGCTCCGTGATCACGGAGTCCAGAGTGGACAGATCGAGTCGGCCGTCGTCGGTGATCCGGAACCACCGCACGGTCGCGCCGGTCCGCTCCGCGAGCTGGTGCCACGGCACGATGTTGGAGTGGTGCTCCATCTCGGTGATGACGATCTCGTCGCCGGGACCGACCCGGTAGCCGGGGTCGGCGTCGCCGAGCACCCGGGCCACCAGGTTCATGGCCTCGGACGAGTTCTTGGTGAACACCACCTCGTCGCGGCTCGGCGCGCCGATGAAGCCGGCCACCTTGTCCCGCGCGCCCTCGTACAGCGCGGTGGCCTCCTCGGCCAGGGTGTGGATGCCGCGGTGGACGTTGGCGTTGTGCTTCTCGTAGTACTCGACCAGCGCGTCCAGCACCTGCCGCGGCTTCTGCGAGGTCGCCGCGTTGTCCAGGTACACCAGCGGCCGGTCGCCGTGCACCAGCCGGGACAGGATCGGGAAGTCCTTGCGGATCGTCTCGACATCCAGCGGTGCGGCTGTGGTGGTGCTCATCCGGGAACCCCTCGATTCTCAGCCGATGCTGGCCGGCTCCTGCTTGCCGGTGAACCGCACGTAACCGTGCTCCTCGAGCTGGTCGGCGAGCTCCGCGCCGCCCGACTCGACGATCCGGCCACCGGCGAACACGTGCACGAAGTCCGGCGTGATGTGGCGCAGGATCCGGGTGTAGTGGGTGATCAGCATGATGCCGACCTCGCCGCTCTCCTTGACCTTGTGAATGCCCTCGCTCACCACGCGCAGCGCGTCCACGTCGAGGCCGGAGTCGGTCTCGTCGAGGATCGCGATCTTCGGCTTGAGCAGGGCGAGCTGCAGGATCTCGTGCCGCTTCTTCTCACCGCCGGAGAAGCCCTCGTTCACGCTGCGGTCGGCGAAGGCTGGGTCGATGTCCAAGTCGGACATCGCCTCCTTGACCTCCTTGACCCAGTGCCGCAGCTTCGGCGCCTCGCCGCGCACGGCGGTGACCGCGGTGCGCAGGAAGTTCGACATCGACACACCGGGCACCTCGACCGGGTACTGCATGGCGAGGAACAGGCCCGCGCGGGCGCGCTCGTCGACGGTCATCGACAGCACGTCCTCGCCATCGAGCAGCACCTCGCCGGAGGTCACCTCGTACTTGGGGTGGCCGGCGACCGCGTAGGACAGCGTGGACTTGCCGGACCCGTTGGGGCCCATGATGGCGTGCGTCTCGCCCGCCTTGATGGTCAGGTCGACCCCGGACAGGATCTCCTTCTTCGTCTCGTCGGTGGTGACGGAGACGTGCAGACCCTTGATCTCCAGCGTGGCCATCTCTGTTGCTTTCTCCTTGGTGGGTAAGTCAGTTCGTGGCGGCGGTGACGTCCACGTGGACCTCACCGTCGCGGATCTCGATGGGGAACACCTCGACCGGCTCGGTGGCCGGCGGCGAGGAGGGCGCGCCGGTGCGCAGGTCGAAACAGGACCCGTGCAGCCAGCACTCGATGCCCTTGGGCGTCAGCTCGCCCTCCGACAGAGCCAGCTCGGCGTGCGAGCACTCGTCGCGCAGCGCGTGCACCGCGTCGCCCTGGCGCACCAGCACCACGTCGACCTCATCCACCTCGACGGCGAACGGCTTGCCGTCGTCCAGATCGGACAGTGCACACGCGCGACTCATACCCCGACCGCCTCGAGCTCTTCCTCGATGGCCGCCTCCAAGCGCTCCCGGATCTCCGGGACGGCGATCTTCATCAGCAGCTCGTGGAAGAAGCCGCGGACGACCAGCCGGCGGGCCGAGTCCTCCGGGATTCCCCGTGCCTGCAGGTAGAACAGCTGCTCGTCGTCGAACCGGCCGGTGGCACTCGCGTGCCCGGCGCCCGCGATCTCGCCGGTCTCGATCTCCAGGTTCGGCACCGAGTCGGCGCGCGCGCCCTCGGTGAGCACCAGGTTCCGGTTCAGCTCGAACGTCTCGGTGCCCTCGGCTGCCGCGCGGATCAGCACGTCGCCGATCCAGACGGTCCGAGCGCCATCGCCCTGCAGCGCGCCCTTGTAGACCACGTCGGACTTGCAGTTCGGCTGGGCGTGGTCGGCGAATGTACGCAGCTCGATGTGCTGGCCCGCGTCGGCGAAGTACAACCCGTTGAGCTGAGCGTCGCCGCCCGGGCCCGCGTAGACCACGGTCGGGCTGATCCGCACCACGTCACCGCCCAGCGCCACGAGGTGGTGCCGCAACGTCGCGTCCCGGCCGAGCTTCGCGTGGTGCGCGGAAACCTGGACCGCGTCGTCGGCCCAGTCGTGCACGCTGACCACGGTGAGCTTCGCGCCGTCGCCGACGAGGATCTCGACGTTGTCGGCGACCGTGCCGCTCCCCCGATGGTCGAGCACGACGACCGCCTCGGCGAACTGCTCGGCGTGGACCTGCAGGTGCCCGTAGGCGACCTCGCCCTCGCCGGGGCCGGTGATCGTCACCGTTGCGACGCCGGCCTTCGTCTCCTTCGGCACGGTCACGATCGTGGCCTTACCGAACGACGAGTACGCCTGTGCGGCGATCCGGTCGCCCGGGGTGCCCGCCTTGCCGAGCCGCTCGTCGTCGCGGCCGACGGACTCGACGGTCACGTCCGGACCGTCGACCTCGACGGTCAGGTCGCCGGAGGCTCGTGCGGTCCCGTCGTGCAGGCCGCGCAGGCGCTTCATCGGCGTGAAGCGCCAGATCTCCTCGCGACCACCGGGAATCTCGAACGCTTCGACGTCGAAGGAGGCGAAATGTTCGGCCCTGGACGCCTTCGGAACCACCGCGCCATGCGAGTGCGGTGTCTGTGCAACGGACGTCATTTAGCCGACGGCCCCTTCCATCTGCAGCTCGATGAGCCGGTTCAGCTCGAGCGCGTACTCCATCGGCAGCTCACGGGCGATCGGCTCCACGAAGCCGCGAACCACCATGGCCATCGCCTCGTCCTCGGTCAGGCCGCGGGACATGAGGTAGAACAGCTGGTCCTCGCTGACCTTGGACACCGTCGCCTCGTGGCCCATGGACACGTCGTCGGTGCGGATGTCCACGTACGGGTAGGTGTCGCTGCGGCTGATCTGGTCGACCAGCAGCGCGTCGCACTTCACCGTGGACTTCGAGTGGTGCGCGCGCTTCGCGACCTTCACCAGACCCCGGTAGGAGGTCCGGCCGCCGCCGCGTGCCACCGACTTGGACACGATCGTCGAGGACGTGTGCGGCGCCAGGTGCTCCATCTTCGCGCCGGCGTCCTGGTGCTGACCCTCGCCCGCGAACGCGATCGAGAGGACCTCACCCTTGGCGTGCTCACCCATCAGGAACACCGACGGGTACTTCATCGTGACCTTGGAGCCGATGTTGCCGTCGATCCACTCCATGGTCGCGCCCTCTTCGGCCTTGGCGCGCTTGGTGACCAGGTTGTAGACGTTGTTCGACCAGTTCTGAATGGTCGTGTAGCGGCAGCGGCCGCCCTTCTTCACGATGATCTCGACGACCGCGGAGTGCAGCGAGTCCGACGAGTAGATCGGCGCGGTGCAGCCCTCGACGTAGTGCACGTAGGCGCCCTCGTCGACGATGATCAGCGTCCGCTCGAACTGGCCCATGTTCTCGGTGTTGATCCGGAAGTAGGCCTGCAGCGGGATCTCGACGTGCACGCCCTTCGGCACGTAGATGAACGAGCCGCCGGACCACACGGCGCCGTTGAGCGCGGAGAACTTGTTGTCACCGTGCGGGATGACCGAGCCGTAGTACTCCTCGAACAGCTCCGGGTGCTCGCGCAGCGCGGTGTCGGTGTCGAGGAAGATCACGCCCTGCTTCTCGAGCTCCTCGTTGATCTTGTGATAGACCACCTCGGACTCGTACTGCGCGGCGACACCCGACACCAAGCGGGCCTTCTCAGCCTCCGGGATGCCCAGCTTGTCGTAGGTGTTCTTGATGTCCTCGGGCAGGTCCTCCCAGCTGGCGGCCTGCTTCTCGGTGGAGCGCACGAAGTACTTGATCGTGTCGAAGTCGATGCCCGACAGGTCCGCACCCCAGTTCGGCATGGGCTTGCGGCCGAAGAGCTGGAGCCCCTTGAGCCGGGACTCGAGCATCCACTCCGGCTCGCTCTTCTTCTCGGAGATGTCCCTGACGACGGCCTCGGACAGACCGCGCTGGGCGCTCGAGCCGGCGACGTCGGAGTCGGCCCAGCCGAACTGGTACTTGCCCATGGAGGCAAGCGTCTCCTCCTGCGTCAGCGGCGGTGAGCTCGCGCGCTCCGGGGCGGTGGTCATGAAGGCGTCCCTTCGGTTGTGGTGGTCGCAGGCGGGTCGATCTGGATCAACCCTTGCGCGCCCGGCTCTGCGGGTTCGGGGCCGCCGAGCGGTACGTGGGTGGTGCACACGGCGTCTCCGCGTGCGATGGTCGCGAGCCGCTGGACGTGGGTGCCGAGCAGGTCGGCGAACGCCGCCGTCTCGACCTCGCACAGCTGGGGGAACTCCGCGGCGACGTGAGCGACCGGGCAGTGGTGCTGGCAGAGCTGCTCCCCTGTCCCGACCCGCCGCGTCGACGCAGCGTAACCCTCTCGCGTGAGGGCGGTCGCGAGGGCCTTGGCGCGGCCCGTGACCTCTGCTTGGGCGGTCACCGCGGTGCGGTGCCGGTCGACCAGCGTGGCCGCCCGACGCTCCGCGAAGGCGCGCACGGCGGTCTCGCCGCCGGCCTCCGCGACGAACCGGATGGCCGCGATGGCCAGGTCGTCGTAGGCGTGGCCGAACCGGGCCCGGCCGGTCTCGGTCAGCAGCCAGAGCTTGGCCGGCCGGCCGCGACCTCGCTGACCGCGCCGGGGGGCGTCGCGGAACTCGGCCTCCCCGTTGGCGACCAGCACGTCCAGGTGCCGGCGCACAGCAGCTGGGCTCAGCCCCAGCGTGTCGGCGACGGCGGTCGTGGCGATCGGCCCTTCCTCCAGCAGCAGACGCGCCACACCATGCCTGGTGCGGCCCTCGGCCTGCTGCTCGTTTTTCACAACATCAGTGTGTCGTATTTCGTTCCGGCCCGCAAAGACGGGGTTCCCGGAGGTGAGCGGCGTCACTGTCGGGACCGATCGATACCCTTCCCGCGTGGCGGTGGGCAACACGGTGCGTGGGGACGTGAACGGCCGTGCCACCGTGCCCGAACCCGGCACCGACCAACTCGACGACCGCGAGCGGCGCCAGCTCGACGTGGTCCGCCGGTTCGGCACGGTCGGCTCGCTGCTGCTGGCCGCGGGCTCGCTCGGCGCCGGAGCCGCGCCGGTGTTCAACCCGGTGTGGAGCCTGCCCTTCTTCAGCCTGTTCAGCCGGATGCCGACGGTGTCCATCGCGCTCGCGTTCACCGGCATGTTCATGATCGTGCTGGCCTGGCTGGGGCTGGGCCGGCTGTCGCTGCCCGGCCGCGAGCGCATGGTGTCGCTGCCGCAGATGGCCCGCACGCTGATCATGTGGACCACGCCCCTGGTGTTCACGGTCCCGATGTTCTCGAAGGACGTGTACAGCTACCTCGCGCAGAGCGAGATCGCCGCGCGCGGCCTGGACCCGTACACGACCGGGCCCGCCGAGGCGCTCGGCAACGCCGACCCGCTGACCCGCACCGTGCCCACGATGTGGCGGGACACGCCGTCGCCGTACGGGCCGCTGTTCATCACGATCGGCAAGGGCATCACCTGGGTCACCGGCGACCACGTGGTCATGGGCGTGGCGTTCCACCGGCTGCTGGCGCTGATCGGGTTCGCCATGATCGTGTGGGCGCTGCCGCGGCTGGCCCGCCGGTTCGGCATCAACCCGGTCAGCGCGCTGTGGCTCGGCGCGGCGAACCCACTGGTGCTGTTCCACCTGGTCGTGGGCGTGCACAACGAGGCGCTCGCGATCGGCCTGATGCTCGTCGGCATCGAGCTCGCGCTGAAACGGATGCCGCGGGTGACGCCGGACGGGCCGTTCCCGCCATGGCAACAGGGCGAGCTGCTCTGGTACGGCATCGGCGCCACGGTCATCACGCTGGGCGCCGCGGTGAAGATCCCCGCGGCGCTGGCGCTCGGCTTCCTCGGTGTGATGATCGCCCGGCGGCGGGGCGGGCGGTGGAGCCATCTGTTCAGCACGGGCGCCGTGCTGATGGTGTTGTTCCTGGCCGTGCTCACGATCGCGTCGCTGGGCAGCGGGCTCGGCTACGGCTGGGCGATGACGTTGAACACTGCCAACGCCATCAAGAGCTGGATGGCGCCGATGACCGCGCTCGGGTTCGGCGCGGGCGGGCTCGGCATCATGCTGGGCCTGGGCAACCACATCGACGCGGCGATCACGGTCAGCCGCATGGTTGGCACGCTGCTCGGGCCGCTGCTCGCCGCGAAGCTCCTGCTGGACAGCTTCCGGTGGCGGCTGCGACCGATGATCGGGCTTGGCGCGGCGCTGGGCGCGGTGCTGGTGTTCGGCGCGACCGTGCAGCCGTGGTACCTGCTGTGGGCCGCGCTGCCGCTGGCGGTGGCGGCCGGCAACATCCGCTTCCGGACGATGGCCATGGGGATCAGCGCGGCGTTCGCGGTGGCGCTGCCGCCGACCGGGACCACGTTCGACGGGCGCACCTACCAGCTTCCTTACTCGTACGTGGCCGCGGTGATCGTGGTCGGGCTGGCCCTGCTGGCGGTGCGCAAGTACATCCCGAGCCGGCCCCGCCGCGTCACCCGGTGACCGCCGACGAGCAGCGCGCCCGCCGGAACCGGCGGGGGTTGGTGCTGGCGCTGACCATGGGACTCCTCGCCATCGCCGCGCCCTTCATGGTGTCGTTGGGCGCGTTCATGACCATCGCGAGCGACGCATGCAGCGGTGATCCCGACCGGCCCATCTGCTCGCCGGCGACACAGCAGCTGGTCTGGCAGATTCCCGCCGGCGCCGTCGTCGCCGGACTGCTCGTCGGCGGCCTCGCCGGCGGTTTCGCCGTCAAACGCGACCGCCGTCCGTACCCGTGGCTCGTGCTGGCGTGGGCGTTGCCGGTGGTGGCTCTGGTGGTCTCCGGCAACATCGCCGGGGCTGAATGACCGGCCCGATGGCTCGGCCCTCCGGAACTGTCGGTGCCCGCGCTTAGCCTTCGCGGCATGGTGACCTTCTCCGAGTCGGACATCCGGTACGTGCTCGCCGAGTACCGGACGTTGGACGAGCTGTGCCACGGCCGGACCGAGAGCGTCGCCGAGGTCCGTGCCCTGATCTCCGCCGGCCGCTTACCGCGGGCCACGTACGTGCTGCCCTCCGGCGAGGCCCGCTTCCCGCCGGACTACTTCGCGCTGGTCGACGAGGCCGGCGGCGTCGACGCGCTGCCCGCCCTGTTCCGGGCCCGCTACCTGGCCGCCGCCGGCACGGTGCCGACCGCCGACGCGGACGCCGCCGAGGACTGGGCCGGCTTTCTGAGCGGCCAGTTCGGCGTGTGTCTGCGCTCGGTCACGCCGGAGGCGATGGCCGAGAAGTACCGGCTCGTCCGCCGGGTCGAGGTGCTGGTGGCGGCGCCCGCCGAGGACGACCCCGCGTGGCGGAACGAGTTACGCACCACGGTGGACGCCCTCGACGCCCTCGAGCGGCCGTTCACCGACTTCGACCGGCTCCGCTGGGGTGAGACCAGTCGGATCCGGCACATCGAGCGGGTGCGGGAGCGGTACCCGGCGGCGTTCGCGACGACGTTCGAGGAGGCTAGCGAGTCCATGGTGCGCGCCACGTCATAGCCTTAGCGCGTGAGCGCCAGCACCCCTGATCCCGCGGTTGACGTGTCGGGTCTGGTCCGGCGTTTCGGATCGACCGTCGCGGTGGACGGGTTGGACCTGCGGCTGCTGCCCGGGCAGGTGCTCGCGTTGCTGGGTCCGAACGGTGCCGGGAAGACGACGACGATCGAGATCTGCGAGGGCTTCCTGGGCCGCGACGCGGGCTCGGTGCGCGTGCTCGGCCTGGACCCGACCACCGACGGCGAGCGGCTGCGCCCGCGGATCGGCGTGATGCCGCAGGGCGGCGGCGCGTACCCGGGCGTCCGCGCCGAGGAGATGCTCGCGCTCGTGGCCGCGTGCGCGGCGAACCCGATCGACCCGGCGTGGCTCATCGAGGTGCTGGGCCTGTCCGCCGCGCGCCGGACGCCGTACAAGCGGCTCTCCGGCGGTCAGCAGCAGCGGCTGTCGCTGGCGTGCGCGCTGGTGGGTCGCCCGGAGCTGGTGTTCCTCGACGAGCCGACCGCGGGCCTGGATCCACAGGCACGGCGGCTGGTGTGGGAGCTGGTGTCGGCCCTGCGCGCGGACGGCGTCTCGGTGCTGCTGACCACGCACGCGATGGAGGAGGCCGAGGAGCTGGCCGACCATGTGGTGATCATCGACCGCGGTCGGGTGGTCGCCGAGGGCAGCCCGCGCCAGCTCACCGCCGAGCAGCCGGAGGCCGCGCAGCTCCGCTTCCGCGCGCAGCCGGGTCTGGACACGAGCCAGCTGTGCGCGGCGCTGCCGGACGACTGCAGCATCGTCGAGCTGACTCCGGGCGCGTACCTGCTGACCGGCAAGGTGGACCCGCAGGTGGTGTCGGCCGTGACCGCCTGGTGCGCGCAACAGGGCGTGCTGGCCGAGGAGCTGCACGTCGGCCGGCGCAGCCTCGAGGACGTCTTCCTGGAGCTGACGGGACGGGAACTGCGCTGATGACCACGTTCCCCGCCGGCACCTTCACCCCGGCACCCGGTCGCGGCCGGGTGGGCCACATGCTCGCCATCCACGTGCGCACCGAGGCGATGCTGACGCTGCGCAACAGCGAGCAGATCCTGCTCACCCTGCTCATCCCGCTCGCGCTGCTGATCGGGCTGACCGTGCTCGACGTCTTCTCCGTGCCGGAGCCACGCATCGACTCGGTGGCGCCGCGGATCTTCGCGCTGGCGGTGATGTCGTCCGCGTTCACCGGCCAGGCCATCGCGCTCGGCTTCGACCGGCGCTACGGCGTGCTCAAGCGCCTCGCGGCCACCGCGCTGCCGCGCTGGCTGCTGGTCGGCGGGCGGACCATCGCCGGCCTCGTCGTGGTGGCGATCCAGCTGGTGGTGCTCGCGGTCGTGGCGGCCGTGCTCGGCTGGTCCCCGTCCGCAGCGGGCATCGGCTGGGCGGTGCTGCTGGTGATCTTGGGCACGCTCGCGTTCGGCGCGTTGGGCGTGCTGCTGGGCGGCGCGCTGAAGGCGGATGTCGTGTTGGCACTGGCCAACATCGTGTGGTTCGTGCTGCTGCTGGCGGGCGGCCTCGCGGTGCCGGTCGCGTCGATGCCGGACGGGCTGAGCACGATCGTCGGCCTGCTGCCCTCTGGTGCGTTGGCCGAGGGCCTGCGGGTGGCGCTCGTCGACGGCGCGGTGCCCGGGTGGTCGGCCTTCGCGGTCCTGTTCGGCTGGGGCGCGGTCGCCGCCCTGCTCGCCGCGCGCACCACCAAGCTGGCCTGACCGGGGCCGGCCCGCCCGCCCTGCCTACGATCTGGGCCGTGTCGTTCGACTCGTTGCGGGCCCGTATCGGTCGCCTGCCAAGCCCAAGCCGGCGGTTGCAGCTGGGCGTCGCGATCGCGGTAGTCGCCACGCAGGCGCTCATCGCGATGACCGGGGCCGTCGTGCGCGTCACCGGTTCCGGGCTCGGCTGCCCCACCTGGCCGGAATGTTTCCCCGGCAGCATGGTGCCGGTCGCGCACCCCGAGTACGCCGCGCTGCACCAGTGGATCGAGTACGGCAACCGGCTGTTCACCGGCATCGTCGGGATCGTCGCCGGCGCCGCGTTGGTGCTCGCGCTGCTGAACAAGCCGCGCGACCGGCGCTACCTGCGCCTCGCGATCGCCATGCCCGTCGGCGTGGTGGTGCAGGCCGTGCTCGGCGGGGTCACCGTCCGGCTCGACCTCGTCTGGTGGACCGTGGCCATCCACCTGCTCGCCTCGACCGTCATGGTCTGGCTCGCCACCCTCCTCGTGCACGCCGTGCCCGGCGACGACGCACGACCGGGCGCCGGCAGCCGGCCGGTCGGCGCCTGGCTCTACGTGCAGACCGCGCTCCTCGCCGGCCTGCTCGTCACCGGAACCATGGTCACCGGCGCCGGCCCGCACGGCGGCGACCCGGACACGCCACGACTGGACCTGCCGGTCGAGACGTTGGCCCACGTGCACGCGTCGTTCCTCTACGCCTTCCTCGGCTCGCTGGTGCTGCTCGGCTTCCTGCTTCGCGGCCTGCCGAACGCCCCGTGGCGCCGCTACCAGGTGCTGGTCGGCGTGGTGCTCGCGCAGGGAACCATCGGCCTCGTGCAGTTCTGGGCCGGCGTCCCGGAGCTGCTCGTGTCGCTGCACGTGCTCGGCGCGATGACGGTGATCGTCGCGACTGCCTCGCTGTGGTGCGGGATCCGCGGCTACGGCCGGCCGGTGTCGGATCGGCGTGAAGGCGACGACGCGCTTGTGGCGCCCACGCCCTGAACGACCTACCGTGAGACGTGAACCTACGGCTACGTAACCGTAGGTAACGTTGAGAGGCCGCGTCCCGGCCGAGTTACGAGGTCGTCGAGCTCATCACTGCCACGCTCTCGCCCCAGCGCGAGGAACCCCGTCCCCAGCCCAAACCCCTGATCGGTCGCCGGCGCTCGCTGCCGGAGACGTATGTCGTGAAGCTCTTCATCCTCATCCCGTTCCTCGCGCTGGTCGCTGCCGTGCCGCTCTTGTGGGGCTGGGGGCTCGGCTGGACCGACGTCTCCCTGGCCGCGGCGTTCTACCTCGTCTCCTCCCTCGGCGTGACCGTTGGCTACCACCGCCACTTCACCCACGGCTCCTTCAAGGCCAAGCGGCCGCTGCGGATCGCGCTGGCCGTCGCCGGCGGCATGGCCGCGCAGGGCTCGGTCATCGACTGGGTCGCCGACCACCGCCGCCACCACGCCTTCTCCGACCGCGAGGGCGACCCGCACTCCCCCTGGCTGTTCGGCACCTCCCCCGCGGCGATCGCCAAGGGCTTCTGGCACGCGCACATGGGCTGGCTCTTCGAGCGCGACGTGACCAACGCCGAACGCTTCGCTCCGGACCTGCTCACCGACCGCGACCTCCGCGTGGTGGACAAGCTGTTCATCCCGCTGACCGTGGCCACCATCGCGCTGCCGGGCGTGCTGGGCGGGCTCATCACGTGGTCCGTCTGGGGCGGCGTCACCGCGATGTTCTGGGCCGGCCTCGTGCGAATCGCCTTCCTGCACCACGTGACCTGGTCGGTGAACTCGATCTGCCACATGGTCGGCTCGCGGCCTTTCGAGAGCCGGGACAAGGCCGCCAACTTCTGGCCGCTCGCGATCCTGTCGATGGGCGAGTCCTGGCACAACTCCCACCACGCCGACCCGACCGGCGCCCGGCACGGCGTGCTGCGCGGGCAGCTCGACATCTCGGCGCGGCTCATCTGGATCTTCGAGAAGTTCGGCTGGGCGACCAACGTGCGCTGGCCACGGCCGGAGCGGCTCGCCGCGAAGCGGGTGCCCACCGCGGGATAGGGTCCGGGAAAGCTGGACAACCCACGCGGAGGAACAAACGTGGTCGACGCGGTCGTGGTACGCGCCACCGGCGGACCGGAGGTGCTCGAGCTCGCCCGGATCGACGTGCCGGAGCCCGGCACGGGTGAGCTGCTGGTGGATGTCGCCGCGGCCGGCGTCAACTACATCGACACCTATCACCGGCGCGGTCTGTACCCGAAGGACCTGCCGTTCACGCCGGGCAACGAGGGCGCGGGCGTGGTCGCCGCGGTCGGCCCGGAGGTCACCGGGTTCGCCGCCGGCGACCGCGTCGCCTGGGCGGAGGTGGCGGGGTCCTACGCGCAGCGGGCGATCGTGCCGGCCCATTCGGCGTTCGCCGTCCCGGACGGCGTCTCCGACGAGATCGCCGCGGCGTCGATGCTGCAGGGGCTCACCGCCCACTACCTCGTGACGTCCACCTACCCCGTGAAGCCGGGCGACACGGTGCTGATCCACGCCGCCGCGGGCGGAGTCGGGCTGCTGCTCGTCCAGACCGCGAAGTCCCGCGGCGGCAAGGTGATCGCGACGGTGTCCACCGCCGAGAAGGAGGAGCTCGCCCGCGGCGCCGGCGCGGACGAGGTCGTCCGCTACACCGAGAACGACTTCGCCGAGGAGGTCGAGCGGATCACCGGCGGCGTGGGTGTCGCGGCGGTCTACGACGGCGTCGGCAAGGACACGTTCGACCGCAGCCTCGCCTGCCTCGCCCGGCGCGGCATGCTGGTGCTGTTCGGCGCGTCCAGCGGCCCGGTGCCACCGGTGGACCCGCAGCGGCTGAACGCGGCCGGTTCGGTGTTCCTCACCCGGCCCACGCTCGGGCACCACCTCGCGACGCCAGAAGAGTTTCGCTGGCGCTGCGAGGAGCTGTTCTCCGCGATCACCGGCGGTCGCCTCGACGTGCGGATCGGCGGCCGCTATCCGCTCGCCGACGCCCGCAAGGCCCACGAGGACCTCGAAGGCCGGCGGACCACCGGGAAGCTGCTGCTCATCCCCGGACCCGCCGGCCGGCCCGGAGCTAGGCGGCGGTCACCTTCACGGCGTCGATGACGAACACCAGGGTCTCGTTCGCCAGCTGGTGGCCCTGCTGCCCGCCGTAGGCGGTCTCCGGCGGCGCGACGATCAGCCGCCGGCCACCCTGCTTCATGCCCACCAGGCCCTGATTCCACGCCTCGATGAGCCCCTCGCCGACGGTCGGGATGTCCAGCGGGCCCTGGCCCGACGGCGGGTAGGAGGTCTCCAGCTCCTGTCCACTCGACCACGCGGACAGCGCGTAGTGAGCCTGCATCTTGGCACCCGAGGCGGCCTCCGGGCCGGTGCCCGGCTGCAGGTCCTCGACGATCAGCTTGGTGGGCGCGGAGCAGTTCTTCGGCAGGGTGATCGTCGGGTGGGCGTTCGCCCCGCCGGTCACCTCGATGTCCTTCGCGGTGCACTCCACCGCGGTGCTCGCGTCGTCGCTCGGCGGCGCGCTGGTCTCCGACTCCGGCGGCGCCGGCTCCTCGGTGCTCGGCGGCGGGAAGCTCACGGTGTCCCCGGGCGGCTCACTGGAGGCCTGCTCGTCGGCGACACACCCGGTGAGGCTCACCGCGGCGGCCACCGCCAGGAGGACCTTGCTCACGTTGCGCATGGTTCGCGAGCTTAAGGGGCGCGTCCCGGCGCCGAACGGCGGCTATCGGTAACCGTGCTGGTCACTCGTTTCGCCTATTTCTCACAATTGTCCCCAGGGGTAGAGTAACTCCCCGCGCTCGATCATTTACTCAGAGCATTCGGCCGATCGAGTGTCGCCCAAGGAGGTGAATTACTTGCCCGCGGAAGCCAAGGGCCTCCGCAAGAACCCGATTCAAGAGATCTTCTGGACCAGAACCGGCCTCCTCCTCCTGATCTTGTTGGTGATTTCGGGCGCGGCGATGATCGCCACCAGCGGCATGGCACCCGGTACGGGCAGGAACCTGCTCACCGCCGTATCCACCGGCACCCTGGTGTCGGCGATCGTCGGCTTCGGGCAGACCCTCATCACGGCCACCGCCACCCAGCGCGCGATGCTGACCCCGCTCATCGACGAGAGCCGCCAGGCGCTGCACGACCTGGCATCCGAGTACCGCTCGATGAACCGCGAGTTCTTCCCCACTCACATCTTCGAGCCAACGGCGGAACCCGACCCGGCCTTCAACCGGCTGATGATGCAGGACCTGCAGGGCACCCGGCAGTACCTGTTCCGCGGGTTCTCCGGCCGGCACGCGGCCGCGCGGCTGCTGCTGTCCAAGGCGGAGTGGGAGTTCCGCGCGGTGGTCGCGGATCCGGGGAACTTGAGCGGGATCAGCGGACGGGCCCGATACCTGATCAGGCATTCGGCGGCGGACGTCGACTTCGACACCATCCACTCCCGGCTGCACGACGAGATCCGCATCGGGCTGGTCGGCCTGTACCTCGCGCGCAGCCGCTGCACCCGGATGGAGGTCACGGTGATCTCCGACCCGCCGACCGACCGGCTGGAGATCTTCGACGAGAGCGTCTGGGTCACGCTCTTCAGCGACGCGCGGGCGAGCAACGAGTTCCCGCGCACGCTGCGCTTCTCCGAGGGCTCGTTCATCTACAACATGGAGCGCGCCGAGTTCACCCGCATCTCCGCCTCGCCGCACGCGCACCACCTGGTGATCACGCCGGACACCTCGCGGAAGGACTTCATCGAGCAGTTCCAGAAGATCACCAACACGCCGCTGTCCGAGGACCAGTTCCTCGAGCTGAACGCCGAGTTCTACAACTTCCTCCGGGAGTTCTCCGTCACCGCCGAGTTGGGGAGCTGATATCTCGTGCCCAACAGGGTCTCCGCCCTGAGCGAGCTGGCCGAGCAGCTGCGATCGGCCGAGTTCGACCTGTCCCAGCGCTGGGACAACGTCGACAAGTGGTTCGAGGTCTGGGCCGAGCGGCCCGGGCTTCGCGCCAGCTTGCGCCACCACCTGCTGGAGTTACCCGACGAGCAGGCCGCGGCGGTCATCAGACGGTCGCGCGAGACGACGACCCACTTCGCCTGGTGTCTGCGCGACGTGGCGGACGAGCCGTTCACGTTCTGGCTGCACGAGTACAAGGAGCAGCGGGACTGGCGGGTGGGCTACGCCGACTCCGTGCACAACCACCGCTACCACTTCTGCACGACGATCCTGCGCGGCGGCTACCTGCACGAACGCTACGCCGCGACGATCAACCCGGGCACCGAGCTGGTCCGGTCGGCGGAGCTGGTGACCGCCACGCCGTGTCCGGTCGGCGCGTCCGCCTTCCTGCTCGCGTCGGACTTCCACCGGATCCCCCGCGCCGCGGACGGCACCATGACGTTCCTCGTGAAGTCCCGCGAGGTGACGCCGTGGAGCCTGTCCTACGACCCCGACACCCACGAGAGCCAGCGCCACGTCCCGGTCGAGAGTCGGCTGGAGAAACTGGCGAGCCGCCTGTGAACCGAGCGTGACCATTCCCTGACCCATTCCGCATTCAGCCACCTGGAGGAACTCCGACAGCAGACATGGGCCGCACGCGGCGTCTACCATCATCCAGCACCCCGTCGGTGGGCGGGGTGCTGGGGAGGCTGGATGCACACCGAGAACGCCGTACCGGTACGGACGGCCGTCCCGGCCGTTCCGCCTGGGGTGCTGGCGTCGGTCGACATGCAGGTCCGCCGGCTGTGCGCGCGCTACGCGCAGCGCCTGCCCTTCCACGGCTGGCACCACGTGAGCTTCGTCCGGGCCAAGGCCGTGCACTTCGCCCGGGCCAACGGCGCCGAAGTCAGCGTCGTGGAGACGGCCGCCCTCGTGCACGACGTCAACTACCTCGTGCGGCGCAACTCCGCCGCGTCGGCCGGCGAGCGGCTGCGACTCGACGTGCTCGCCCGCGCCGGTATCGGGCCGGCCACCGCGCGATGGATCGACGACATCGTGATCGAGGCGGAGATGGCCAACCGCGGACCGCGCATCTCGGTGGAGGCACAGGCGCTCTCAGACGCCGACACGCTGTTCAAGGCGCTGCCGGTGACCCCGGTGATGCTGTCGCACAGGTACCTGCAGGAGAACGGCATCACCTTGCGGGAGCTCGCCGACAAGATCGTCGGCGAGCAGCAGTCCGTGCACGACGACGGCTACTACTTCTACAACCCGGACGCGGCGGCCGCCTACTCCCGCTGGGCGGCGACGAACCTGATGCTGTGGCAGCACATCCGCGAGTCGCTGGACGACCACGACGTCGCCGACCTGCTCGACGCGCTGACCGCGCTCGGGATCATCGGTCTGCCGGCGACTCCCGGCTCGTAGCCAGCAGGTCGGCGAGGCGGTCGAAGCCCTCCCCCACCCCGCGCGCCATCCCGGACTCGAGCACGGCGTCGCGGATCTCCTTGCTGGGGAAGCGAACGGTGTTGGTCAGCGTGGTGCGCCCGCCGTGCTCGACGAGGACCACGGTGGCGAGCGACTCGTGCTCGGCGCGGGCGTCGCAGTCCACATTGGACTCCGTGGTGACGATGCGCTCCGGGTGGACGATCTCCAGGTAGGTGCCGCGCAGGGTCATCTCCGCGCCGCCCGGGCCGCGCATGAGGTAGTACCAGGTCCCGCCGGGGCGCAGGTCGATCTCGCAGACGACGAGCCGCCAGTCGTGCGGGCCGAACCACCGCTTGAGCAGCTCGGGCCTGGTGTGCGCGTCGAACACGAGCCGGCGCGGGGCGGCGAACTCCTTGGTGAGCGCGATCTCGCGGTCGCTCGGGGTGCTGACGATCACGGTTCCTCCCGCAGGTCGCCGAGGAGCGACTCGAGGCGCTCGTAGCTCTCGGCCCAGAACTGGCGGTACCCGACGAGCCATTCGGCGGCGTCGCGCAGGGGCTGGGCCTCCAGCCGGCAGGGCCGCCGCTGCGCGTCGCGGCCGCGCGAGACGAGGCCGGCGCGCTCGAGGACCTTGAGGTGCTTGGAGATGGCCGGCTGCGTCATCGCGAACGGCTCGGCCAGCTCCTTGACCGACGCCTCGCCGCGCGCGAGCCGGGCGAGGATCGCGCGCCGGGTCGGATCCGCCAGCGCGGCGAACGTGGCGTCCAGCCGCTCTAGAGTCGCGGTCAGGTCCATCACCTCCAGGTTCAATAACCAGACGGTAATTTCTCACCGCGTGCGGCGTCAACTACGGTGAGCCGCACGGTCGAGGCGGTGCTGATCGAGGTTTCGGGGTGGGCGTCAACCATGTGCTCACCGCGCCGGCGGTGACTGCGGCGTACCTGGCCCAGCACCACCCCGGCGCCCGCTGCGCGCTGCTGAACAGCGGCGACATCGACGTTCCCCTGAGGTTGCGTTGGTCGACACGAGACCACGCACGTTTGTCCGCCGTGGGCTAGAACGGCCAGCCGAGAACGGGCAGGCCCAGTGCCGAGTCCACGGCCAGCGCCACGAACACCAAGGTCAGGTAGGTGTTCGACATGTGGAACAGCTTCATCGGCCGGCCCGGCTCGCCCCGGCGCACCGTCGCGTAGAGCCGGTGTGCGACCACCAGGAACCAGCCGCCCGAGACGGCCGCGAACGCCGTGTACACCCAGCCGGTGGCCGGCACCAGGAGCAGCGTCCACACGACCATCACCCACGAGTACGTGACGATCTGGCGCACCACGCGCTCGGCCGTCGTCACCACCGGGAGCATCGGGACGCCCGCCCGCGCGTAGTCGTCGCGGAACTTCATCGCCAGGGCCCAGAAGTGGGGCGGCGTCCAGAAGAAGATCACGCCGAACATGACCAGCGCCGGCCACTCGATCGACCCGGTCACCGCCGACCAGCCGATGACCACCGGCATGCAGCCGGCCGCCCCGCCCCACACGATGTTCTGCGCGGTCCGCCGCTTCAGGAACAAGGTGTAGACGAAGACGTAGAACAGGATCGCGCCGACCGCCATCGACGCGGCCAGCAGGTTCGTCGTGGGCCAGAGCCACGCGAACGACAGCACGCCGAGCGTCACGCCGAAGATCAGGGCGTTCCGCGGCGGGACGCTGTGGCGGGGCAGCGGCCGCGAGCGGGTGCGCTTCATCACCGCGTCGATGTCGGCGTCCGCGACGCAGTTGAGCGCGTTCGCCGAGCCGGCGGCCATGGTCCCGCCGAACAGCGTGGCGAACACCAGCCACGGCGACGGGATGCCGCGCTCCGCGAGCATCATCGCCGGCACCGTCGTGACCAGCAGCAGCTCGATGATCCGGGGCTTGGTCAGCGCGACGTAGGCCAGCAGCGCGTCCTTGCGACGACGTCTGCCACCCGCGGCGCGGACGGAGTCCGCGGCAGCGCTCACCGGCGGCATGCAACTCCCCATTTGGTCAACTCGGCAACGACGGAATCGTAGCCGCGTGACCATGACCCGCCCGCCTCGGGTGCCTTCGTTAGTCTTGGCGCTGACGAGGTACTACGAGGTAGACGCGCGGGTCGCACGGTCGAGGGGACGCGACACGCGGGCCGCTCGAACGATCACGCAGTCGAGTCAATGGGAGCCTTGGTCCGTGTCCATCACCAGTGACGAACTCGCCCGCCTGACCACGCAGAACACCCCGGACGACTGGACGGATCTCGACAAACGAGCCGTCGACACGATCCGGGTGCTCGCCGCCGACGCCGTCCAGGAGGCCGGCAACGGCCACCCGGGCACGGCGATGAGCCTGGCGCCGACCGCGTACGCCCTCTACCAGCGCGTCATGCGGCACGACCCCAACGACCCCGAGTGGATCGGCCGGGACCGGTTCGTGCTCTCCGCCGGCCACTCCAGCCTCACGCTCTACCTGCAGCTCTTCCTCTCCGGCTACGGCCTGGAGATCGACGACATCGCCGCGCTGCGCAAGTGGGGCTCGCTGACCCCCGGCCACCCCGAGCACGGCCACACCCGCGGCGTGGAGATCACCACCGGGCCGCTGGGCCAGGGCGTCGCCTCCGCGGTCGGCATGGCCATGGCCAACCGCCGCGAGCGTGGGCTCTTCGACCCCGACGCCGCGCCGGGCGAGAGTGTCTTCGACCACTTCATCTACGTCATCGCCTCCGACGGCGACATCGAGGAGGGCGTGTCCTCCGAGGCGTCCTCGATCGCCGGCCGCCAGGAGCTCGGCAACCTCGTGCTGATCTACGACGACAACAAGATCTCCATCGAGGACGACACGAACATCGCGCTGTCCGAGGACACCGCGAAGCGGTACGAGGCCTACGGCTGGCACGTCCAGGTCGTGGAGAGCGGCGAGGACGTCACCGCGATCCTGGCGGCCGTCGAGGCGGCGAAGGCGGAGACCGGCCGCCCCTCGTTCATCCTGCTCAAGACCGTCATCGGCTACCCGGCGCCCAACAAGATGAACACCGGCAAGGCACACGGCGCGGCACTGGGCGAGGACGAGGTCCGCGAGGTCAAGAAGATCCTCGGCTTCGACCCGGACCAGAAGTTCGCCGTGGAGCACGACGTGCTGGCCCACTCCCGGATGGTCGCCGAGCGCGGCAAGCAGGTCCGCGCCGAGTGGGAGGTCGCGTTCGACAGCTGGGCGCGGGCCAACCCGGTGCGCAAGGAGCTGCTCGACCGGGCGTCGGCCTACCGGCTGCCGAACGGCTGGACCGACGCCCTGCCCAGCTGGGACCCCGACGAAAAGGGCCTGGCCACCCGCAAGGCGTCCGGCGAGGTGCTGAGCGCGCTGGCGGACGTCCTGCCCGAGCTGTGGGGCGGCTCCGCGGACCTCGCGGAGAGCAACAACACCACGATGAAGGGTGCCAACTCGTTCGGCCCGCACAAGGCGTCCACGACGCAGTGGAACGCCGACCCCTACGGCCGCACGCTGCACTTCGGCGTCCGCGAGCACGCGATGGGCTCGATCCTCAACGGCATCGTGCTGCACGGCCCGACCCGCCCGTACGGCGCGACGTTCCTGGTGTTCAGCGACTACATGCGCCCGCCGGTGCGGCTGGCCGCGCTGCAGCAGCTGCCGGTCACCTACGTCTGGACGCACGACTCGATCGGCCTCGGCGAGGACGGTCCGACCCACCAGCCGATCGAGCACCTCGCCGCGCTGCGGGCGATCCCCGGCCTGGTCATTCTCCGCCCGGGCGACGCGAACGAGACCGCCGCGGCCTGGCGGGCGATCCTCGGCCAGCACACCCAGCCGGTGGGCCTGGCGCTGACCCGGCAGAACCTGCCGGTGCTCGAGGGCACCAAGGAGCTCGCCGCGGAGGGCGTGCGCCGGGGCGGCTACGTGTTGGCCAGAGAATCCACCGCGGCCTCGGCCGGGGTGCCCCGGGTCGTGTTGGTCGCCACCGGCTCGGAGCTGCAGATGGCGGTGGAGGCACGGAAGATCCTGGAGGCCGACGGCGTTCCAACCAGAGTGGTCTCGATGCCGTCCGTGGAATGGTTCGACGCGCAGGACGAGGCCTACCGCGACGAGGTGATCCCACCGTCGGTGCGGGCCCGGGTGGCCGTGGAGGCCGGCATCGCGCAGCCGTGGCACCGGTTCGTCGGCGATGCCGGCGAGGTCGTCTCGATCGAGCACTTCGGCGCCTCGGCGGACTACAAGACTCTGTTTCGCGAGTTCGGCTTCACCTCCGAAGCGGTGGTGACGGCGGCTCGCAACTCGCTACGGAAATTGGAGGGGCAGGCATGAGCGACACACTCGCCAAGCTGTCCGAGGCCGGAGTCTCCATCTGGCTGGACGACGTCTCCCGCAAGCGGCTCAACACCGGCAACCTGGCCGACCTCGTGCGCGACAAGCACGTGGTCGGCGTGACCAGCAACCCGACGATCTTCGCGAAGGCGCTCGCCGACGCGGCGGACTACGACGACCAGGTGCGCGAGCTCGCCGCCCGCGGCGCCTCGCTCGACGCGGCGGTCAAGGAGATCACCACCACCGACATCCGCAACGCCTGCGACCTGTTCCGCGACGTGTGGCAGGCCACCGGCGGCGTGGACGGCCGGGTGTCGATCGAGGTCGACCCCCGCTCGGCGCACGACGCGGACAAGACCGTCGCCGAGGCGCTGGACCTGTGGAAGACCGTGGACCGGCCGAACCTGCTGGTGAAGATCCCGGCCACGGCCGATGGCCTCCCGGCGATCACCCGCACGCTCGCCGAGGGCGTCAGCGTCAACGTCACGCTGATCTTCTCCGTCGAGCGCTACCGCGAGGTGATGGACGCGTTCATCGCCGGCGTGGAGCAGGCGAAGGCCAACGGACACGACATCTCGACGCTCACCTCGGTCGCCTCGTTCTTCGTCTCCCGCGTGGACACCGAGGTCGACAAGCGGCTCGACGCGATCGGCACGGACGAGGCGAAGGCGTTGCGCGGCAAGGCGGCGGTGGCCAACGCGCGGCTGGCCTACGCGGCGTTCCAGGAGGTCTTCGGCTCACCGCGCTGGCAGGCGCTGGCCGATGCCGGCGCCCGGCCGCAGCGTCCGCTGTGGGCATCCACCGGCGTCAAGAACCCCGACTACGCCGACACGATGTACGTCGACGACCTGGTCGTGAACGACACGGTGAACACGATGCCGGAGAACACCCTGCACGCGGTCGCCGACCACGGCAAGATCAGCGGCGACGCCGTGACCGGCCGGGCGGGCGAGGCCCAGCAGCTGTTCGACGACCTGTCCGCCGCCGGGATCGACGTCACCGACGTCTTCCTCACGCTCGAGAACGAGGGCGTGGAGAAGTTCGAGAAGTCCTGGGAGGAGCTTCTCGAGTCGGTCGACGGCCAACTGAAGGCAGCGGCAGGGAGCTGAGCAACCAGATGACACAGCCGGACGAACGGCCCGACGAGACGGCCGGGACGGCACAGGAGCGGCTGCTGGCCGAGGCCAGGCCGCTGATCGAGCAGATGGTGGCGGATCGGGTCGCGTCCCGCCTCGCCGCGCAGGACGCCACCCTGTGGGGCCCCGACGCCGAGTCCGAGGCATCGATCCGGCTGGCCTGGACCGGGCTGCACGAGACCTCGGTACCGGTGGTCCGCGAGATCGAGACGCTGCACGCCGAGTTGCGGGCCGAGGGCCTGGACCGGGTCGTGCTCGCCGGCATGGGCGGCTCGTCACTCGCCCCCGAGGTGATCACGAGCACCGCCGGCGTGCCGCTGGTCGTGCTCGACACCACCGACCCGGGCCAGGTCGCCGACGCGCTGGAGGGCGACCTGACCCGCACGGTGCTGGTGGTGTCGTCCAAGTCCGGCTCCACGGTGGAGACCGACAGCCACCGGCGGATCTTCGAGCAGGCGTTCACCGACGCCGGCATCGACGCCGCCAGCCGGATCGTCGTGGTCACCGACCCGGGCTCACCGCTGGACGAGGCGGCCACGGAAGCCGGCTACCGCAAGGTGTTCCGGGCCGACCCGCACGTGGGCGGGCGCTACTCGGCGCTGACCGCGTTCGGGCTCGTCCCCTCCGGCCTCGCCGGCGCCGACCTGCGCAGGCTCCTCGACGACGCGCACAACCCCGCGCCCAAGCTCGGCAGCGACGTCGAGGACAACCCGGCGATCCTGCTCGCGGCGGCGCTCGGCGCGGCGCACACCCGCGGCTCGGAGAAGCTCGTGCTGGCCGACACCGGCTCGGGCATCTCCGGTTTCGGCGAGTGGGCCGAGCAGCTCATCGCGGAGTCCACCGGCAAGGACGGCACCGGGCTGCTGCCCGTCGTGGTCGAGAACCCGGACAGCCCCGGCTTCACCGACGCGCGGGAGGACGCGACGCCGGTCGCCATCGGCCCGTCGCCGAAGGGCGTGCTGCTGGCCACCGAGGGCACACTCGGCGGCTTGTTCCAGTTGTGGGAGACCGCGATCGCGCTCGTCGGCCGACTGCTCTCGATCAACCCGTTCGACCAGCCGGATGTCGAGGCGGCGAAGAAGGCGGCCCGCTCGCTGCTGGACGCGCCGTCCGCGGACGTCGCCGCACCATCCTTTGTAGACGGTCCAGTCGAGGTGCACGCTCCCGATGGCCTGCTGCCCGAGGGCACCGACACGCTCGCCGGCGCGCTCACCGCCTTCCTCGGCACCGTCCCGGAGTTCGGCTACCTGTCCGTGCAGGCCTACCTCGACCGGATCGCGGACGCCTCGGCGATCGTGCTGCGGCCCGAGCTCGCCCGCCGGACGGGCGTGCAGACCACGTTCGGCTGGGGACCTCGGTTCCTGCACTCCACCGGCCAGTACCACAAGGGCGGCCACCAGAACGGCGCCTTCCTCCAGTTGACCGGCGCGGTGACCGACGACATCCAGGTGCCCGGGCGGCCCTACACGCTGGGCACCCTGCAGCAGGCGCAGGCGCTCGGCGACGGGCAGGTCCTGCGCGAACACGGCCGTCCGGTGCTGCGCCTGCATCTCACCGACCGGGCCGCGGGTCTGGCCCACCTCGTCAAGGCCGTTCAAGAGGCGGGCACATGACACGTACCTGGCAGAACCCGCTGCGCGACGGGCGGGACAAGCGACTGCCCACGATCGCCGGGCCGTGCGGCCTGGTGATCTTCGGGGTCACCGGCGACCTCTCCCGCAAGAAGCTGATGCCGGCGATCTACGACCTGGCCAACCGCGGCCTGCTGCCGCCCGGCTTCTCGCTGGTCGGCTTCGCCCGCCGGGACTGGGCCGACGAGGACTTCAGCCAGGTCGTGTTCGACGCGGTCAAGGAGCACGCGCGGACCCCGTTCCGGCAGTCGGTCTGGGACCGGCTCGCCGAGGGGTGCCGGTTCGTGCAGGGCTCGTTCGACGACGACGGCGCGTTCGACAACCTCGTCACGACGGTCACCGACCTCGACCGCATCCGCGGCACGGCCGGCAACCACGCCTTCTATCTGTCGATCCCGCCCGGCGCGTTCGAGAAGGTCATCAAGCAGCTCGCCCGCACCGGGCTGGCGGCGCCGACGTTCGACCAGTGGCGCCGGGTGGTCATCGAGAAGCCGTTCGGGCACGACCTGACCAGCGCCCGGCGGCTGAACGAGATCGTCAACGGGGTCTTCCCCGAGGAGTCGGTGTTCCGCATCGACCACTACCTCGGCAAGGAGACCGTGCAGAACATCCTGGCGCTGCGGTTCGCGAACCAGCTGTTCGAGCCGATCTGGAACTCGAACTACGTCGACCACGTGCAGATCACCATGGCCGAGGACATCGGCCTCGGCGGGCGCGCCGGCTACTACGACGGCATCGGCGCCGCCCGCGACGTGATCCAGAACCACCTGCTGCAGCTGCTCGCACTGACCGCGATGGAGGAGCCGATCTCCTTCGGGCCGCAGGCGGTCCGGGCGGAGAAGGCCAAGATCCTCGCGGCGACCAAGGCAGCGAGCCCGTTCTCCGAGACGACAGCGCGCGGCCAGTACACCGGCGGCTGGCAGGGCGGGCAGAAGGTGCCCGGCCTGCTGGAGGAGGGCGGCTTCGCGAAGGACTCCACCACCGAGACCTTCGCGGCGATCGAGCTGCAGATCGACACCCGCCGCTGGGCGGGCGTGCCGTTCTACCTGCGCACCGGCAAGCGGCTGGGCCGGCGGGTCACCGAGATCGCGGTCGTGTTCAAGCGCGCCCCGCACCTGCCGTTCGACGCGACGTCCACCGAGGAGCTCGGCCAGAACGCGCTCGTGTTCCGGGTGCAGCCGGACGAGGGCGTCACCATGCGGTTCGGCTCGAAGGTCCCCGGCTCCACGATGGAGGTCCGGGACGTCAACATGGACTTCAGCTACGGCCACTCCTTCACCGAGTCCTCCCCCGAGGCCTACGAGCGGCTGATCCTGGACGTGCTGCTGGGCGAGCCCTCGCTGTTCCCGATGAACGACGAGGTCGAGCGGTCCTGGGAGATCCTCGACCCGGTGATCCGGGCATGGCACGCCAGCGGTCGGCCGGAGTCCTACTCGGCCGGCACGTGGGGGCCGGGCTCGGCAAACAAGATGCTCGCCCGTACCGGTCGACACTGGAGGCGTCCGTGATCATCGACCTGCCGGCCACAACGACCTCACAGGTGAACAGCAAGCTCGTGCACCTGCGCGAGCAGGGCGGTGCGAACACCATCGGCCGGGTGCTCACGCTGGTCATCGTCACCGACGACAGCGAGCGCACCGAGGAGGTCATCGACGCGGCCAACCACGCGAGCCGCGAGCACCCGTGCCGGGTGATCGTGGTGGCGCGGGGCGCGAAGAAGGCCTCGCCGCGGCTGGACGCGCAGATCCGCGTCGGCGGCGACGCCGGCGCGAGCGAGGTCATCGTGCTGCGGCTGTACGGCCCGCTCGCCAACGAGGGCGCCTCGTGCGTGGTGCCGATGCTGCTGCCGGACGCGCCGGTCGTCGCCTGGTGGCCGTTCGAGGCGCCGGCCGTGCCGGCCAAGGACGCCATCGGGGCGCTCGCCACCCGCCGGATCACCGACGCCGCGGCGTCGCGCAACCCGACGAAGGCCATGGAAGCCCGCGCGAAGTCCTATATGGACGGTGACACGGATCTGGCGTGGACGCGGCTCACGCTGTGGCGGGCGGTGCTCGCCTCCGCGCTGGACCTGCCGCCCTACGAGCGGGTCACCACGGCCACGGTCAGCGGCGAGGGTGACTCGCCCTCGGCGGACCTGCTCGCCGCGTGGCTCGCCGCGCGGCTGCGGGTGCCCGTGCGGCGGCTGAAGGCCCGCTACGGCGAGGGAATCGTGAAGGTCGAGCTGGAGCGCCGGTCCGGCACGGTCGAGCTGCACCGGCCGGATGGCACGGTCGGCGAGCTGACCCAGCCGGGCCAGCCGAACCGCCGGGTGGCGTTGCAGCGGCGGCCGGTGCGCGACTGCCTCGCGGAGGAGCTGCGCCGGCTCGACGCGGACGAGATCTACGCGCTGGCGCTCAAGTCGCTGGGCAAGATCGACCGCCGCGCCCGGGCGGCCACCGCCGCGAAGCCGGCGGCGGACAAGTCCAGCCGGGCGAAGTCGACCGCCAAGTCCGACGGGAAGTCCGCGGCGAAGGAGTCCCCGAAGGCGAAGGCCGGGGCCACGCCGTGACGACACCGCAGGTGGTCGCGTACGGCAGCCCCGAGCTGCTCGCCGCGGCGACCGCGGCGCGCCTGGTGACCTGCCTGGTCGACGCGCAGGCCGCCCGTGGCACGGCGTCGGTGGTGCTCACCGGCGGCCGGACCGGCGCGGCCGTGCTGGAACAGGTGCGCGCGGCGCCGGCCCGCGACGCCGTCGACTGGTCCGCGGTGGACGTCTACTGGGGCGACGAGCGCTTCCTGCCCGCCGGCGACCCCGAGCGCAACGAGACGCTGGCGCGGCAGGCCCTGCTGGACCACGTGCCGGTGGCGCCGTCCCGCGTGCACGCGATGGCGCCCTCGGACGCCGGGCTCTCCCCCGAGGAGGCGGCGGAGCGGTACGCCGAGCTGCTGGCCGCGGCCGCGGGGGCGGTGGACCACGTGCCGAGCTTCGACGTGTGTCTGCTCGGCGTGGGCGAGGAGGGCCACACGGCCTCGATCTTCCCCGACTCGCCGGCGGTGCACGAGACCGAGCGCTCGGTCGTCGCCGTGCACGACTGCCCGAAGCCGCCGCCGGTCCAGGTCAGCCTGACCCTGCCCGCGATCCGCCGCGCGGCGGAGGTCTGGCTCGTCACGGCCGGAGAGGGCAAGGCCGCCCCGGTGGCGATGGCACTCGGCGGCGCGGACGAGGTGGCGATCCCAGCCGCCGGCGCGCGCGGGCAGCGCCACACCCGGTGGCTTCTCGACACGGCGGCCGCGGCCAAGGCACCCGGCGTCTCCTCCGCGCGGGTGAGCTAGGCCGCGCGCCCGCGGCCCAATTTCGCCGCTCAGCCACGAAAATGAACACGGAATGTCATTCTCGTGGCCTGATGATGGCCGAAAACTCGCCTCCAGGCGCCGACACAGGCCGAAGAGCTGCGAAAACACGCTGGACCGACTGGCCCAGCCACCTTCGTCGATTCGGCCCCGGCGAACGTCCAAATAGGGCAAACCGGTAACTGGTGATTTGCTCCAGCACAGTTATCTGTAATGAAACGTCCCACGCGGACGATGCTTCTGTCTTCAATGGGTGCGGAGCAAAACTCCGGAGGGAGGTCGACCATGTCGCCACGGCAACAGCACCACCCTGCCACAGCGCGCCACAGCGCGCCCGCCGGGATGGAGCTGCCGCGACAACGAGCTGGTGTCCGCGAGCTGCCTACACGAGACGCCGCGGAGGGAGAGGCCAGCACCCAGACAGGAGGTAGCGCCCTGGTCGCGTCAACGCTCACCCCACCGATGGACGAGTTCCGGCTCATCCCGCGCCCCCGGCTGGTCACTCGCGCACTGCCGCGCTGGGTCATCGCGTTCCGCGCGAGCACGCGTGCCAAGAACCTCGCCTCCGATGTCGTCGCCGTCGTGCTGGCCGTGCTCGACGTGTGGCTGGTGATCCCCGAGGACACGCAGAACTATCAGGTGTGGCTCTCCGGAGCCGGTGTGGCGGCCATGGTCATGCGCCGGCACGTGCCGTTCCTCGCCGTGCTGGTCACGGTCCCAGGCTTCCTCACCGGCTGGTGTCAGCTCGCCGCGATGGTCGCGCTCGGCACGCTCGCCAAGCGCCGCGGCTGGAGCTGGCAGCTGGTGGTCAGCTCGATCCTGGTGTTCTGCTGCTACTTCATCATCTGGCCGCTGCAAGAGTTCGCCGCCATGACCTGGCGCGAGCACGCGCTGGAGTTCATGTGGGCCGTCGTCGTCGCCGGTATGCCGGTGGCCATCGGCCTGCTGATCACCGCTCGCAAGGAGCTCTCCGCCCGCATCACCGAGCTCGCCAACAGTCGAGAACGGGAGAAGGCCCTCTACGCCGAGACCGTGCGCGCCGCCGAGCGGACCAAGCTCGCGCGCGAGATGCACGACGTGGTGTCCCACCAGGTCACGCTCATCGCCATGCAGGCGGGCGCGATGCAGGTCGCGGCGAGCGACGAGGACTCGAAGGAGACCGCGACGACCATCCGCCGGCTGTCCACCCGCACGCTCGAGGAGCTGCGCAGCCTGGTCGGCCTGCTGCGCTCGGGCGACGGCGGCGAGGGCCAGCAGCCCGGCGTGGACGAACTGGGCGACCTGGTGCGCAACTTCCGCTGCGAGGCGGTCCCGGTCGCGCTGAACGTCGAGGCCGAGCCGTCCAGGCTGCCCCGCTCGGTGTCCCACGCGGTGTACCGGACGGTGCAGGAGGCGCTCACCAACGTGCGCAAGCACGCGGCCGGCGCGCGCGCCTCGGTCAACGTCACGGCGCAGAAGGACACCATCGTCGTCGAGGTGCACAACGGCAGGGCCGGCGCACGGCCACCGGCGTTACCCTCCGGCGGCCACGGACTGATCGGTCTCCGGGAGCGAGCGGGGCTCCTCGGAGGCACGTTCCAGGCGGGTCCCACCTCCGAAGGCGGGTTCTGCGTCTCGGCCACGTACCCACTGGCCGGCTGAAAGCCCGGGCTCCGGCAGACGGCCCTCCCCCTCAACCGACTGCCGGAGCCCGCTCCACATGACGAGGCCGCCGCACGGA
>NZ_JBOHGA010000004.1:0-71968 GCF_050699915.1 Actinophytocola sp. | reverse complement strand
TGCGAGGGGGCCGCCGGAAGGAGGACCGCGCCCCGCCGAGCTCGCCCGCATGCTCGACGTGATCGGGGTCGGCTCGCTGGAGGAGCTCGTCGAGCAGGCCGTACCCGCCTCGATCCGCGAGCAGGCGGGCGACGCGGACCTCCCCGCGCCCGCCGCCGAGCACCGGTCCCTCGCCGAGCTGCGCGCGCTCGCCGGGCGCAACGAGGTGCGCACCCAGATGATCGGCCTCGGCTACTACGGCACGCTGACCCCGCCGGTCATCCGCCGCAACATCCTCGAGAGCCCCGCCTGGTACACCGCCTACACGCCCTACCAGCCGGAGATCTCCCAGGGCCGGCTCGAGGCGCTGCTGAACTTCCAGACGATGGTCGCCGACCTGACCGGGATGGGGCTCGCCAACGCCTCGATGCTCGACGAGTCGACCGCCGCCGCCGAGGCGATGACGCTGGTCCGCCGCGCCGGCCGGGCCAAGACGCCCCGCTTCCTCGTCGACGCCGACACATTCCCGCAGACCATCGCCGTGATCGAGACCCGCGCCGAGCCGCTCGGCATCGATGTCGAGGTCGTCGACCTCGACGGCGGGCTGCCGGAGGGCGAGTTCTTCGGCCTGTTGCTGTCCTATCCGGGCGCGAGCGGCGCGGTCCGCGACCACGCGGCGCTCATCGAGCAGGCCCACGAGCGCGGCGCGCAGGTCGTGGTCGCCGCCGACATCCTCGCGCTGGCGCTGCTGCGCTCGCCCGGCGAGATCGGCGCGGACGTCGTGGCCGGCAGCACCCAGCGCTTCGGCGTGCCGATGGGCTTCGGCGGCCCGCACGCCGGCTACCTCGCCGTCCGCCAGGGCCTCGAGCGCCAGCTGCCCGGCCGGCTGGTCGGCGTGAGCACCGACGCCGACGGCAACCGCGCCTACCGGCTCGCGCTGCAGACCCGTGAACAGCACATCCGCCGGGAAAAGGCCACGAGCAACATCTGCACCGCACAGGTGCTGCTCGCGGTCGTCGCCTCGATGTACGCCGTGTACCACGGACCCGACGGCCTGCGGGCGATCGCGACTCGCGCGCACCGGATGGCCGCCGTGCTCGCCGCGGGCCTGCGGGCCGGCGGCGTGCACGTGGTGCACGACCACTTCTTCGACACCATCACCGTCGACGTGCCCGGCCGGGCGGCCGAGGTCGTGGGCAGCGCACGGGACCGCGGCATCAACATCCGCCAGGTCTCCGCCGACCGGGTCGCGGTCGCCTGCGACGAGACCACCACCCGGGCGGACGTCAAGAAGCTGTGGGCGTCGTTCGGCACCGGCGAGGGTGTCGACACGTCCATCGACGTGGACGTCGACGAGCTGGACGCCGGCACCGACGACGCCTACCCGGCGGAGCTGGCGCGCACGTCGGAGTTCATGACCCACCCGGTGTTCTCTGCGCACCGCTCGGAGACAGCGCTGCTGCGGTACCTGCGCGCGCTGTCCGACAAGGACGTCGCGCTCGACCGGAGCATGATCCCGCTCGGTTCGTGCACGATGAAGCTCAACGCCACCGCGGAGATGGAGCCGATCACCTGGCCCGCCTTCGCCGAGCTGCACCCGTTCGCGCCGGCCTCCGACGCCGCCGGGCTGCTCCAGGTGGTGTCCGATCTGGAGGGTTGGCTCGCGGCGCTCACCGGGTACGACGCGGTGAGCCTGCAGCCCAACGCCGGCAGCCAGGGCGAGTTCGCCGGCCTGCTGGCGATCCGTGCCTACCACCGGTCGAACGGCCAGGGCGCGCGCAACGTCTGCCTGATCCCGGCCTCCGCGCACGGCACCAACGCGGCGAGCGCCGCGATGGCCGGCATGCGTGTCGTGGTCGTCAAGTGCGACGCACAGGGCAACATCGACATGGCACACCTGCGGTCCACTGTGGACGAGCATCGAAACGACCTGTCGTGCATCATGATCACGTACCCGTCGACGCACGGGGTGTACGAGGACACCGTGCGCGAGGTGTGCTCGCTGGTGCACGACGCCGGCGGTCAGGTATATGTGGACGGTGCGAACCTGAACGCGCTGATCGGACTCGCCCGGTTCGGCACGTTCGGCGCGGACGTCTCACACCTGAACCTGCACAAGACGTTCTGCATCCCGCACGGCGGCGGCGGTCCGGGCGTCGGCCCGATCGGCGTCCGGTCGCACCTCGCCGCGTTCCTGCCGAACCACCCGCTGCAGCCGACCGCCGGCCCGGCCACGGGCGTCGGGCCGATCAGCGCGGCGCCGTGGGGGAGCGCGTCGATCCTGCCGATCTCCTGGGCGTACGTGCGGATGATGGGCGCCGCGGGCCTGCGCCGCGCGACGATGACCGCGGTGGCGGCGGCGAACTACGTCGCGGCGCGGCTGGGCTCGCACTACCCGGTGCTCTACTCGGGAGCGCACGGTCGGGTGGCCCACGAGTGCATCCTGGACCTGCGCGGCATCACGAAGTCGACCGGCATCACGGTCGACGACGTGGCGAAGCGGTTGGCGGACTACGGCCTGCACGCGCCGACGATGTCGTTCCCGGTCGCGGGCACCTTGATGGTCGAGCCGACGGAGAGCGAGGACCTGGCGGAGCTGGATCGCTTCTGCGACGCCATGATCGCCGTCCGCCGCGAGATCGACCGCGTCGCGGCGGGCGAGTGGCCGGCGGAGGACAACCCGCTGGTCGGCGCTCCGCACACGGCCGAGTCGATCGCCGGCAAGTGGGACCACCCGTACAGCCGCGAGGAGGCGGCCTACCCGACGGGTGCCACCGGCGCGAAGATCTGGCCGCCCGTCCGCCGCATCGACGGCGCGAAGGGCGACCGCAACCTGGTGTGCTCCTGCCCGCCGATCGAGGCCTACCAGAGCTGACGAACCTCAGCGGCCGGTGATCTGCGCGAGCAGGTCGGTGGCCTCGTGCTCGGAGTACCGAGCCGAGACGACGATCTCGCCACCCGGGATCGCGGACTGGACTTCCGGGGCGGAGATCACCCGGCCGCCGGTGACCATGGCTACCCGCTCACCCACGTGGGCGCCCGTCCAGTCGCCGAACACCCGCGCGTCGCCGTCGGTCAGGCTCAGCACGACCACCCATGAGTTGGTGTACTCCTGGAACTCGGTCGTGGCGCCGGCGAGCTCGGTGATCGTCAGGAACGGCTCCTCCAGCGGGAGCCGCTCACCATCCGGACCGGGCAGCACGGTCACGCCAGAAGCCGGCAGCACGCGAGCCAGCTCCACTGGCTCCTGCAGCTCGATGGGTCCGGACGCATCGACGGGCGAAGAGGTCTGGGGCGACGACGTGCCGGTCCGCTCGGTGCACCCGGACAACGCCAGCAGCAGAACCAGGATCGCCCCCGAGCACCTCACCCGACCTCCAGAACTTCGCACAGCTCGATCAACCGCGTCCGCAACGGCGCCGCCCGCTCGACGAACGACGCCTGCCGGCGCGCGTACTCGGCCCGGCCGGCCGCCGTCTCGACGCGGACCGGATCGTAGCCGAGCGCGCCGAGGTCGTACGGGCTCGCACACATGTCCAGCACCCGGATGTCGTGCGCCAGCTCGAAGCAGTCCGCCACCAGGTCCGACGACACGTACGGGTCGAGCTTGTAGGCCCACTTGTAGAGATCCATCCCCGCGTGCAGACAACCCGGCTGCTCCAGCGCGACCTGGTCGGACCGGGTCGGCTGCACCACGTTCAGCGGCCGCGCCGGGGGAGTGAAGAACCGGAACGCGTCGAAGTGCGTGCAGCGGATCGGCATCGACTCCACAACCTGGTCCGTGCCCGCCGGGCCGAGTCGCAGCGGCCAGTCCGCGTGCCGGACGTCCTCGGACCGGTACACCATCGCCCACTCGTGGAGCCCGAAGCAGCCCAGCCACGGCGTTCGCCCGGCCGACGCCGACAGCAGCGAGCGCACGAACCGTACGGTCGCCAGCCGCTCCGCCGGCAGCGGACCCAGCTCCACCCCGCCCGGCACCGCCCGGTACGCCGGCCACCGCAGGTACTCCCGCGCGTCCGCCAGCACCACGCCCGGCCCCGGATGCCAGCGCCGCAACCGGGACGGGCGGTGCGAGTAGTACGTGAACAGGAAGTCCAGCACCGGATGGCGGGTGCCGGTGGATCGCCGCTCCCGCACCGGATCCGTCCAGCGCCGCACCCGCGCCACGTGCGCGTCGCGGCGGCCCTGCCAGTCCGAAGTGGACAGAAGGACGGCCGCGGTCATGTCTCCGGGTCCGTGTGGGTCGCGTCCCGCACGGTGCCGACGTACTCCTCGACCAGGTCCTCCAGCGCGACCACACCGAGCACGGTCCGGTCCGCCGCCACCGCCTTCGCCACGTGGCTCTGCGCCCGGCGCAGCGCCGCGAGCGCCTCGTCCAGCCGCGAGTCCGCGGGGATCTCCGGCAGGCCGCGCACCCGGTGGTAGGGCACCGGCGTCGCCGGTTCCGCGTCCGCCTGGTCCAGCACGTCCTTCACGTGCAGGTAGCCGTTGAGCCGTCCGTTCGGCATGCGAACCGGGAAGCGGGAGAACCCGGTCCGGGCGACGGCCTCCTCGATGTCGCCCACCGTCGGCGGGTGCGGCACGGTCTCCACCTCGGCGAGCGGCACCAGCACCTCGGCCACCGTCCGCTCGGCCGACGACAGCGTCTTCGTGAGCCGGCGGTGCTCGGCCAGGTCCAGCAGCCCCTCGGCGCGCGAGTCGGCGATGAGTGTCGCCAGCTCCTCCGGCGTGTGCGCGCTCTCGATCTCGTCCTTCGGCTCGACCTTGAACAGCCGCAGCACGCCCTTCGCGCCCAGGTTCAGCACCCAGATCACCGGGTGGATCAGCCGGATCCAGCCGACCAGCACCGGCGTCAGCAACACCGCGGTCCGCTCCGGCTCGGCGATCGCGATGTTCTTCATGACCATCTCGCCGAGCACGATGTGCAGGATCGACACCACCACCAGCGACACCGCGAACGCCAGCGGGTGCAGCAGCGCCGCCGGCAGGTCCAACGGGTGCAGCACGAACTCGAGGAACTCGGCCAGCGTCGGCTCGCCCAGCGCGCCCAGCCCGATCGTGCACACCGTGATGCCCAGCTGCGCGCCGGCCAGGATCTCCGACGTGCGCTCGGCCGCCCGCATAACGATCCGCGCTCGCTCGACACCCTGGTCCGCCAGCGCCTCCAGCCGGTCGCGGCGGGCGCTGACCAGGGCGAACTCCGCGCCCACGAAGAACGCGTTCGCGGCGAGCAGGAGCACCGCGATCGTGACCGCAACGCCGCCCGTCACCGTGCCGCCCCCTGTCGTCCCTGTGACGTCGGTTCGCTCGCAAGCTCACTCACGGCGACACCACCTCCGCGGTCTCGGGCAGCTTCGCCACCCGCAGCTCCGCGACCCGGTGCCGGTCCATCCGCATGACCGTGATCCGCCAGCCGTCGATGCGCACCTCGTCGTTGACCTCCGGGACGCGGCCGAGCCTGGTCAGCACCAGGCCGGCCAGCGTCTCGTAGTCGCCCTCGGGCATCCGGAACCCGGTCGCGTCCGCGAGCTCGTCGTCGCGCAGCAGGCCGGAGACCATCCAGCTGTCCCGACCGAGCGGGCGTACGGGGTTGACCTCGCCCCGGTCGTGCTCGTCGCGCACGTCGCCGACGATCTCCTCGACCAGGTCCTCCAGCGTCACGAGGCCCGCGGTGCCGCCGTACTCGTCGAGCACGATCGCGAGCTGCAGGCCGGAGCTGCGCAGCCGGTCGAGCAGCGTGTCGCCGTCGAGGCTCTCCGGCACGATCTGCGCGGGCAGCATGATCGAGCTCACCGGCGCGTCCGCGCGCTTCGGTGCAGGCACACTGAACGCCTGCTTGACGTGCACCACGCCGCGCACGTCGTCGAGATCGCCCTCGTGCACGGGGAAGCGGGAGTACCCGGTGCGCCGGGTCAGCTCGATGAGGTCGCCGACCGTCGCGTCCGTCGGCAGCGACTCGACCTGCACGCGCGGGGTCATCAGCTCGCCGGCCGTGCGCTCGCCGAACCGCAGCGAGCGGTTCAGCAGCACCGCGGTGCCCGGATCGAGCGTGCCGCGCTCCGCGCTCGTGCGCACGAGCGAGTCCAGCTCCTGCGGCGAGCGCGCCGAGGCCAGCTCGTCGGCCGGCTCCACGCCGAGCCGCCGGACCAACCAGTTGGCCCACGCGTTCAGCATGTCGATGAACCAGCGCAGCGACGCGGAGAACAGCGCCTGCGGGCCGGCGACCGCACGGGCGGTGGGCAGCGGCCGGGAGATCGCGAGGAACTGCGGCACCAGCTCGCCGAACAGCATGGAGATCAGGTTCGCGAGCAGCAGCGCGATGATCACCGCGATCGCGTGGGCCGCCGCGACCGGCACGGACAGCGCGGACAGCAGCGGCGTGAACCAGCCGGCGATGATCGGCTCGGCGATGAAGCCCATGGTCAGCGTGGTGATCGTGATGCCGACCTGTGCGCCGGAGAGCTGGAACGACAGCGTCCGGTGCGCCTGGTGCACCCGCTTGGCACGCGCGTCGCCGACCTGCCGCAGGTGGTTGTCGACCTGGCTGCGCTCGAGCGCGGTGAGGGAGAACTCAGCGGCGACGAAGATCGCGGTGCCGGCCGTCAACGCGACGACGGCCAGCACGCCGAGCACATCGAGGAGTACGCCGGTCATCCGAGGTCACCCGCGAGCGGGTTGGTATGGCAGCCGGGGTCATCGCCCGGCCCGGTACTGCAGCCGGGAGACTGTGCGCCGCGCACTGAGGGGTCACTCCTCGCGAATCAGTGGTCTTCTGGTGACCCCGTTCAGTGTATCGGTCAGGGCTTGCCCGAGGGATCGCGGCCGAGCATCGCGACCAGGCGTGTCCGTGGATCCGCGTCCCCTGGCACCGGCACCGCGTCGGCGAACATCGACGTGCCCCGCCACCAGTCGATCCGCGGCTCGACGTACTCGATCACCGCCGTGGCCAGGTCCTCCTCGATGCCGGCCTCGAGGCCCAGCGCGGTGGCCAGGTCCCAGCCGTGGACGACGAGGTCGGTGGTCATCTGCCAGCAGTAGTCGGCGCCGTCCGTGTCGCCGCCGAAGCTCAGGTGCACGACCTTGACCAGCACACCCGGCTGCAGCCACGCGGCGCGCGCGGCCTGCGAGGACTCGGTCCAGGCGTGCATCGGGTCGTCCTCGAGCACGTCGCCGTCGTACTTGTCGCCGACCTCGGGAACGGTCTTGCCGGCCAGCAGGTCGGGCACCCAGAGCTGCTCGCTGACGAGGTGTCTCACCAGGTCACGCACGGTCCACTCGGCGCAGGGGGTGGGGAAGTCCCAGTCCCCGACGCCGATCCGGTGCATGGCGCGGTCGAACACCTCCATGGCGCGGCCGTGGACATCGAGAAGATCCATACCTCCAGGATCCCCCTAGCGCCGCGGCCCCGCGCGCCGCACCGAGGACTCCACCAGGTCCAGCACCGGCTCGAGGTCGTCGGCCGGCAGGCCCATGGCGAGGTGCGAGACCAGACCCTCCAGCACGAGCTCGAGGTAGGACGTGAGGACGCTCACATCGATGTCGTCGCGCAGGTTTCCGGCATCCCGCTGCCGCTCCAGGCGCTGGCGAGTCGCGATCGTCAGCTGCTCGGACCGCTCCGCCCAGCGGGCCCGGAACTCCGGGTCGGTGCGCAGCCGGCGGGAGAGCTCCAGCCGGCTGCCGAGCCAGTCCGCACCGTCCTGTGTGGACAGTAGGTCGCGCATCACCTGGACGAGGCCCTCCCGGGCGACCACGTCTGCCATCCGGTGCGCGTCGTCCTCCGCCAGCGCCAGGAACAGCGACTCCTTGTCCCGGAAGTGGTGGAAGATCGCGCCGCGGGACAGCCCGGTGGCCTCCTCGAGCCGGCGGACCGTGGCGCCCTCGTAGCCGTAGCGCGCGAAGCACACGCGGGCGCCGTCGAGGATCTGCGCGCGCCGCGCTTCGAGGTGGTCCTGGCTGACCCGTGGCATCGGTCGATCGTGGCAGCCGTCCGGTTTCGATGCAATCCGTACGTACGTACTGTGGCCGCTCTCGGTGGCGTCTCGGTCGCCGCCCGTTCGCTGTCACGTCTTTGTCGGTGGGCGCGTGTAGCGTCGATTTCGACCTAGGGGAAGGGAGGATCTGGTGACCTCTTTGCCACCAATACCAGGAAGTTCGCAAGTTATCGAGCCCTACCGCCACCGCCTGTCCGACCGCGTGGAGGCGGAGGCCTACGTCGCTTCGGTCTGCTTCAAGCACGGCCCGCCACGACTCACCGGTGTCGAGCTGGAATGGATCGTCCATCACGAGGACGATCCGCGGCGGCCACTCGACGCGGACCGGCTCTCCGCCGCCCTGGGGGCCTACGCGCCCCGCACGTTGAACAAGGACAGTCCACAGCTACCTCTTCCGGCCGGCTCGCCGCTCACTCTGGAGCCCGGCGGCCAGGTCGAGATCTCCGCCCTTCCCCAGGCCTCGCTGACCGAGCTGTTCGCCGCCGTCACCGACGACCTGACGTTTCTCAGCGAGCTGCTCGCCGCCGCCGGCTTCGTGCTCGGCGACACGGCCACCGACCCGCACCGAACGCCTCGGCGCCTGCTCGACACGCCGCGCTACGCGGCCATGGAGCAGGTGTTCGAGCCGATCGGGCCGCACGGGCTCACGATGATGTGCGCGACCGCCGGTCTGCAGGTCTGCCTCGACGCCGGCGAGCTCGACACACTGCCCGCCCGGTGGACCGCGGTCACCGCGCTCGGCCCGGTGCTGGTGGCCGCGTTCGCCAACTCCCCGAACCTCGAGGGCCGCGCGACGGGATGGGCATCGGCCCGGATGCGTGCCGTGCTCGGCACCGACCCACCGCGCAGCTCACCGTCGGCGATCGTCGCCGACCCGGTCGCCGACTGGGCGCGCCGGGTCCTCGACACGCCGGTGCTGTGCGTGCGCGGCGACGGCGACCGCTGGGCCACGCCGCACGGCATGACCTTCGCCGACTGGCTCGCCAGACCGGAGCGGCCGACGACCGACGACCTCGACTACCACCTGACCACGATGTTCCCGCCCGTGCGCCCGCACGGCTACCTGGAGGTTCGCTATCTCGACGCCCAGCGCGGCAACGACTGGGTGACCCCGGTCGCGCTGCTTGCCGCGCTGCTGTCGACGCCGCGCACGGTCGACGCCGTGCTCGACGCGTGCCTACCGGTCGGCGACCGTTGGTTACCCGCGGCCAGGGACGGCCTGGCCGACCGCGCGCTAGCCATGGCGGCCGCGCAGGTGCTCGACCTGGGCGCCCGCGCCCTGCCGGGCATGGGCCTCGGCCACGACCTGACCGAGGCCATCCTCGCCGACCTGGACCGCCTACCGCAGAGGAGCACGGCATGACCCCGATCGTCGACGCGGCCGACGCCGGCACCGAGGCACTGCGCACGCACGTCGCGGAGCTGCTGCGCCGGGCCAGGGACCGCAGCGTCGCGCTCACCGACGCGGTGGACGACGACGATCTGGTGCGCCAGCACTCCAAGCTCATGTCGCCGCTGGTCTGGGACCTCGCGCACATCGGCAACCAGGAGGAGCTCTGGCTGGTGCGCGACGTCGGCGAGCGCGAGCCGGTGCGCAGCGACATCGACGAGCTGTACGACGCGTTCCAACACCCGCGCGCCGACCGCCCCGCGTTGCCGCTGCTCAACCCGGCCGAGGCGCGCGCCTATGTCGGACAGGTTCGGGACAAGGTGTTCGACATCCTCGAACGCAGCCCGCTGGAGGGCCGCCGGCTCGTCCACGACGGTTTCGCGTTCGGCATGATCGTCCAGCACGAGCAGCAGCACGACGAGACGATGCTGGCCACCCACCAGCTGCGCAGGGGAGCGCCGGTGCTGCACGCGCCGCAGCCTCCGCCGGGCCGTCCGCTGCCGGCGCCGGAGGTCCTGGTCCCGGCCGGGTCGTTCGCGATGGGCACCTCCATCGACCCGTGGGCGCTGGACAACGAGCGGCCCTCGCACGAGGTGCACGTCGACGCGTTCTTCATCGACACGGCTCCGGTCACGAACACCGCCTACGCCGAGTTCATGGCGGCCGGCGGCTACGACGACGAGCGCTGGTGGAGCACCGAGGGCTGGGCCTACCGAGTCAAGGCCGACCTGACCGCGCCCCGGTTCTGGGTGCGGGACGGCGACCGGTGGCTGCGCGACAGGTTCGGCGTGGTGGAGCCGATCCCGCCGGACGAGCCGGTGGTGCACGTCTGCTTCTACGAGGCGCAGGCGTACGCCGCGTGGGCGGGCAAGCGGCTGCCCACCGAGCCCGAGTGGGAGAAGGCCGCCCGGTTCGACCCGGCCACCGGCCGCTCGCGCCGCTTCCCGTGGGGCGACGAGGATCCCGGCCCGGAGCACGCCAACTTCGGCCAGCGGCACCTGTCGCCGGCGCCGGTCGGCGCGTACCCGGCGGGCGCGTCGCCGAGCGGGGTGCACCAGCTGATCGGCGACGTCTGGGAGTGGCTGGACTCCGACTTCCACGGCTATCCCGGGTTCCAGGCGTTCCCGTACCGGGAGTACTCGGAGGTGTTCTTCGGCAGCGACTACAAGATGCTGCGCGGCGGCTCGTTCGGAACCGACTCGGCGGCGTCCCGGGCCACGTTCCGCAACTGGGACTACCCGATCCGGCGGCAGATCTTCGCCGGCTTCCGGTGTGCCCGCGACGCGTCGCCTCCGGAGCTCGGCTAGCGGATGTGCCGACATATCGCCTACCTCGGTGAGCCGATCCGGCTGGCCGAGCTGTTGCTGACGCCCGCGAACTCGCTGCTGCGACAGTCGTGGTCGCCGCGGGACATGCGCGGCGGGGGCACGGTGAACGCCGACGGCTTCGGCATCGGCTGGTACACCGAGTCCTCGCCCGAGCCCGCGCTGCTGCGCCGTGCCGTTCCGATGTGGACGGATACGGCGCTGCCGCGGCTCGCCGAGGAGGTCCGGTCGGGCGCGGTGTTGGCCGCCGTCCGCTCGGCCACCGTCGGCATGCCGGTGGTGGAGACCGCGGCGGCGCCGTTCGCGGCCGGCCGGTGGTTGTTCAGCCACAACGGCGTGGTGCGCGGGTGGCCGTCGTCGGTGGCCGCGCTGGCTTCGACCTTGCCGGTGGAGGCGCTGCTGACGATGGACGCGCCGACCGACGCGGCGCTGTTGTGGGCGTTGCTGCGGCACCGCCTGGCCGCGGGCGACAAGCCGGCCGACGCGATGGCCGCACTGGTCGCCGAGGTCGAGGCGGCGGCGCCCGGCTCGCGGCTGAACCTCTTGCTGACCGACGGCACGGTGGTCGTCGGTACCAGTTGGACTCATTCCCTGTGGGTCGGCGAGCGCGGCTCGTCGGTCGTCGTGGCCTCCGAGCCGTACGACGACGACCCCGGGTGGCGCGAGGTGCCCGACCGGCACCTGGTCGTCACCACTCTGTCCACAGTGGACATCACCAGGATCGGAGATCGATGAGCGACGTTGATGTGACCGTGCACCTGACCCCGGACGACATCGTCAGGGGCCTGCGGTCGGACGTCCGCACGGGACTGACGGCGACCCCGAAGGCCCTGCCGCCGAAGTGGTTCTACGACGCGCGGGGGAGTGAGCTGTTCGAGCAGATCACCCGGCTGCCGGAGTACTACCCGACCCGCGCCGAACGGGAGATCCTGGCCGCCCGCTCGCCCGAGATCGCGGCGGCGACCGGCGCCACCACGTTGGTCGAGCTCGGCTCGGGCTCGTCGGAGAAGACCCACCTGTTGCTCGAGGCGTTGCACCGGCACGGCTCGCTGCGCGAGATCGTGACGCTGGACGTGTCCGAGTCGGCGCTGCGCGACGCGGCGTCGACGCTGGCCGCGACCTACGACCCGGTGTCGGTGCACGGGGTGGTAGGCGACTTCACCCAGCACCTGGCGCTGCTGCCGGGCACGCCGGCTCGGCTGGTGGCGTTCCTGGGCGGGACGATCGGGAACCTGGTGCCGGCCGAGCGGGAGAAGTTCCTGTCCGGGGTGCGCGACGTGCTCGAGGACGGGGAGTGGCTGCTGCTGGGCACCGACCTGGTCAAGTCGCCCGACGTGCTGGTCCGGGCCTACGACGACGCGGCCGGCGTGACCGCGGAGTTCAACCGGAACGTGCTGCACGTGCTCAACCGCGAACTGGCCGCCGACTTCGACGTGGCGTCCTTCGAGCACGTCGCCGTGTGGAACGAGGCGGAGCAGTGGATCGAGATGCGCCTGCGAGCCACCCGCGCGATGGAGGTGCACGTCCCGGTCGTGGGCCTGACGGTCCGGTTCGTCGAGGGCGAGCAGCTGCGCACCGAGGTCTCGTCGAAGTTCCGCAAGGACCGGGTCGAGACCGAGCTGGCCGACGCGGGCTTCGAAATCCAACACTGGTGGACCGACAGCCAGTCCCGCTTCGGCGTGTCCCTCTCGAAGGCGGTGGCCAGGTAGGGCGCGGCCCTACTTTCGGACGTGGCCAACTGCAGTAGCCGAATCACCCAATTCGCCGATATCACAGATCATCACATTGTGTGAGTCTTCCGTCGGTGCAGTGACGCTTCGTCGCTCCAGGTCGGGAGAAGGGTACAGCCGTGTCTCAGAGATCTACACGGTCGGTGAAGCGGGGGGCCACCCTGGTGGCGGCCTTGGTCACCGGAGTGGTCGGGCTGGTTGTCCCGACCAGCTCCGCCGCGGCCGCACCGACCCCCAAGGCACCTGCTCCTGTCGTGTGGGAGCAGTGCCCGGCCAACGAGCTCACCGGGGTCCCGCCGGCCGAGCTGCCGCTGTACAGCTGTGCCGACTACGTCGTCCCGCTCGACCACGAGCGGCCCAAGCTCGGCACGATCAACATCGCGCTCATGCGCCGTGCCGCGCTCGACCAGGCCAACCGCGTCGGCTCGCTGTTCCTCAACCCGGGCGGCCCGGGCGGCAGCGGCTTCCGGATGCCCACCGCCGGCGCCCGCATCTTCGAGCCCGAGGTGCTCGACCGCTTCGACCTGATCGGCTTCGACCCGCGCGGCGTCGCCCGCAGCACCCCGCTGCGCTGCTTCGCCACGCAGGAGGACGCCGACGACGTCTTCGGGCGGATGCACCCGCTGCCGGTCACCGGCCCGCAGGAGAGCACCACGATCAAGGCCTACAAGGACTACGGCAAGTTCTGCGGGCGCTTCGCCGGCCCGCTGATCGACCACATGTCCACCGAGGACGTCGCCCAGGATCTCGACATGCTGCGCGGCGCGGTCGGCGACAAGAAGCTGACCTTCGTCGGCTTCTCCTACGGCACGATGCTCGGCGCGACGTACGTCAACATGTTCCCGAAGAAGGCCCGGGCGATCATCCTCGACGGCAACGTCGACCCGAAGCTGCGGGTCAACGACGGTGTCGAGTACGACCGGCAGCGAACCGACGGCGGCTTCCAGTACGCGCTGGACAACTACCTCATCCGCTGCGACGAGGACCCCGACTGCGCGTTCGCCGGTGACGCCCGGCAGAAGTTCACCGAGCTGCACGACTACCTGCGCGAGGTCGGTCCGATCACGCTGCCCGACGGCACCGTCGCCGACGAGGCCGCGGTGATCGGCGTTACGGCGAGCGTGCTGTACAACCCGGCCGACTTCGCCCCGCTGGCCGAGCTGCTGCAGGAGCTGTACGACGCGAGCCACCCGTCGGCGGCCGCGCGCACGGCGATGACGGTGTCGACCGCCGAGGTGAAGGCGCTGATGGCCAAGGCGCCGCTGGCCAAGATGGACATCTGGCCCGACTCGCCGTACGCCAGCGACGACTCCTACCTCGCGGTGAACTGCTCGGACAAGCCGTTCAACAACACGATCGGCGAGGTGCCGCGCATCGCGGACAAGTGGGAGCGGCAGATCCCGGACTTCGGGCGCTACCTCGCCTGGGGTGACCCGGCGGGCTGCCCGGTGTGGCCGGTCAAGGACGCGGACGCCTACCGCGGCCCGTGGAACCACCGCACCGCCACCCCGGTGCTGCTGTTCGGCAACTACTACGACCCGGCGACGCAGTACGAGTTCTCGAAGCGCATGTCCAGGCAGCTCGGCAACGCGCGCCTGGTCAGCGTCGACTCGTTCGGCCACTGCATCCTGGGCGACAGCAGCTGCACCGACCGGATCGCGGCGGACTACCTGATCGACCTCGAGGTGCCCGGCCCGGGCACGGTCTGCCACCCGGATGTGCAGCCGTTCCCGTCCCAGCAGTAGCTCAGCAACAGGAGCGGCCGGCGAGCGATCTGCTCGCCGGCCGTTTTGTCGGTGCCCTCCGGCACAGTGCCGAACATGATGTGGCACGACCTTCCCTACCAAGGCCCGTTCGACCTCACCGCCAGCACGCGGTTCCTGGAGGGGTTCGCTCCCGCGGCCCGCCCGGACGCCGCCGCCTCGGCCGGCGAGTTACGGCTGGCCTTCCCGGCCGCGCCGAGCTGGCGCCCGGTGGGCGTGCTGGTCCGGCAGGCCGAGCCGGACGGTCCGGTCCGTGCCCGCGTGTTCGCCGACCCGGCAGACATCGACGCCGCGCTCGAGCAGGTCCGGCGGATGCTGTCCCTCGACGTCGACGGCGCCGGTTTCGCCGCGGTCGGCGCCCGCGACCCGGTAGTGGCGCAGCTGCAGCGGCGCTATCCCGGCCTGCGTCCGGTCGCGTTCCACTCGCCGTACGAGGCCGCGTGCTGGGCGATCATCAGCCACCGGTTCGGAATCCTGCAGGCGTCCCGGGTGAAACAGCAGCTGGCCGAACGGTTCGGTGAGCCGGTCGACGTGGCCGGTGTCCAGCTGCCGACGTTCCCCGGACCGGGCGCGTTGCCGGAGCGGGTGCCGTTGGTGAGTGCGCTGAAGAGCGAGAGACTGCACGCGGTGGCCGAGGCCGCGCTCGCCGGCCGGCTCGACGCGGCGGCGCTGCGGGCGCTGCCGCTAGACGAGGCGATCACGCGGCTGCGGGAGCTGCCGGGCATCGGTCCGTTCTCCGCGGAGCTGGTCCTGCTGCGTGGTGCCGGGCACCCGGACGGCTTCCCGACCGCGGAGGCCCGGCTGCACGACGAGATGGCCCATGCCTACGGTCTGGCCGAGCCGGCGGTCGCCGACCTGGCGCGTGTCGCCGAGAGCTGGCGGCCGTACCGGACGTGGGTGGCGGTGCTGCTGCGCGTTCGCCGCGAGGAGGAGACGAACGAGATCGCGACCGGCCGAAGGGCACAACGATGACTGTCGAGAGTTACGTGACCTCCGCGGACGGCACCCGAATCGCCTACGAGCGCACGGGCAGTGGCCCGCCGGTCGTCCTGGTGGGCGGCGGCCTCGACGACGGCGCCGAGAACGCCCCGATCGCGCCGGAGCTGGCCGGCGAGTTCACGGTGGTCAACTACGCCCGCCGCGGGCGGGCCGGCAGCGGCGACACCCCGCCGTACGCGCTGGCACGCGAGTTCGAGGACCTGGCCGCACTGATCGCCATGGTGGGCGGTCGGGCGCACCTGTTCGGCGCGTCGTCGGGTGGCGGCTTGGCGCTGGAGGCCGCGGCCGCGGGCCTGCCGGTCGACCGGGTCGCGGTGTACGAGGTCCCGTACTTCGTGGCGGACGACCAGCTACTGCAGTGGCGGGAGTACGTGGTGAACCTCCAGGCGCTGCTGGCCGAGGGCCGCCGCGACGAGGCGCTGGAGCTGTTCATGCGCCTGGCCGGTTCGTCCGAAGAGGACATCGCAAGGGCGAGAAGCGCCCCGGTTTGGCCGTCACTGCGCACGTTGGCCCCAACACTGGCCCACGACGCCGCCTGCCTGGGCGACGGCCACCCACCGCCCCGATTAGCCGAGATCACCCGGCCGACCCTGATCCTGACGGGCGACAACCCGTTCTTCCACGACGCCGCAACCGCGATCGCCAAGACCGTCCCAAACGCACAACGCGAGACCCTGGCAGGCCAGGGCCACGTAGCCGACCCAACGAGACTGGCCCCGACATTGTCCCGCTTCTACCACGCGAGCTGACCACCGAGGCTGACGCCGCAGGTGACCGCTACCCGAACCGGCAGCCACCACGGCGGGTCGAAGGCATGACCGGCGGCGACTGCCGTGGTTGCTGTCGCGGCGAGGTGCTCTGCTTCCCGACCGGCGACACCTGCGCCGCGATGCCGGGGACAGCTGTCCCCGGGCGGATGCCGTGTGCCTGACCGGCGGGGGCGGTGGCTGGGGCGCGGTGTGTCGGTCGCCTGAGCGGGCGGGCTGTCATGGCGGGCGCTGGTCGTCGACACGACGGTGCGGTCTCTGCGGATGCTGCCGGCTCGGGCGGCCGTCGCGGTGCTGGCCAGCGGTGGCTGTAGGCGGGATGCCGAGTGGTCCGAAGTGGTGGCCGGGCAGCAGGGCCACTGGCTGCTGCCGCGAGCGTTGTTCGCCAGGGCAGGGCCGCCGGCAGGCACCTTGGCCGCTGGCGGCGTGCGCCAAACCTGCCCGCGCGCCGCCTGGTGTCGGCCGCCGTGGCCGGACGCCCGCGTTCGCGCCGGGTCGCCGTGGCTTCGGTCTGCCTGCAGACAAGAACATGGTGGGTCGTCGAGGCGGTACTCGGCGACCCACCACGGGTCCACTCAGGAAGGAGGGTCAGTTCTGGAGCATCTTGCGCAGCACGTACTGCATGATGCCGCCGTTGCGGTAGTAGTCCGCCTCGCCCGGGGTGTCGATGCGGACCACGGCCTCGAAGTCCACAGTGGACCCATCCGCGCGGGTGGCGGTCACCGGGACCGTGCGGGGGGTGTCGCCCTCGTTCAGTGCGGTGACGCCCTTGATGTCGTATGTCTCCGTGCCGTCGAGGCCCAGCGACGATGCCGTCTCGCCCGTCGGGAACTGCAGCGGCAGCACGCCCATGCCGATCAGGTTCGACCGGTGGATCCGCTCGAACGACTCGGCGATCACCGCCCGCACCCCAAGGAGGGAGGTGCCCTTCGCTGCCCAGTCGCGTGACGAGCCCGAGCCGTACTCCTTGCCGGCCAGCACGACGAGCGGGATGCCCTCGGCGGCGTAGGCCTGCGCGGCGTCGTAGATCGTCGTCTGCGAACCGTCGTCGAGGAAGTTGCGGGTGAAGCCGCCCTGGACATCGTCCAGCAGGAGGTTGCGCAGGCGGATGTTGGCGAACGTGCCGCGGATCATGACCTCGTGGTTGCCACGCCGGGAACCGTAGGAGTTGAAGTCCCGCCGCTCCACGCCGTGCGACGTCAGATACTTCCCGGCGGGGGAGTCCTGCTTGATCGCGCCGGCCGGCGAGATGTGGTCGGTCGTCACCGAGTCGCCCAGCAGGGCGAGTACACGCGCGCCCGCCACATCGGACACCGGCGACGGCTCGACGCCCATACCCTCGAAGTACGGCGGCTTGCGCACGTACGTCGAGTCCGCGTCCCACTCGAACGTGTTGCCGGTGGGCGTCGGCAGCGACTGCCAGCGCTCGTCGCCGGCGAAGACGTCCGCGTAGTCGGTCGAGAACATCTCCGACGAGATCGCCGAGGCCACCACGTCCTGGATCTCCTGCGGCGAGGGCCAGATGTCGGACAGGTACACCGGCTCGCCGTCCGACCCGGTGCCCAGCGGCTCGGTCGTGATGTCCTTGTCCATGGACCCCGCGAGTGCGTACGCGACCACCAGCGGCGGTGAGGCGAGGTAGTTCATCTTGATGTCCGGGTTGATCCGGCCCTCGAAGTTGCGGTTGCCGGACAGCACGGAAACGACCGCGAGGTCGGCGTCGTTGACGGCAGCGGAGATCTCGTCCTGCAGCGGGCCGGAGTTGCCGATGCACGTGGTGCAGCCGTAGCCCACCAGGTGGAAGCCCAGCTTCTCCAGGTACGGCAGCAGCCCCGCACGCTCGTAGTAGTCCATGACCACCTTGGACCCCGGCGCCAGCGTCGTCTTCACCCACGGCCTGCGCTGCAGTCCACGGTCGACGGCCTTCTTCGCCAGCAGCGCCGCGCCGATCATCACCGATGGGTTGGACGTGTTGGTGCACGAGGTGATCGCGGCGATCGCGACCGCGCCATGGTCGATCTCGAAGGTGGCGCCGTCCAAGGTCACCGAGGTCGGCTTGCTCTGCCGGCCTTCGGCGCCCGCCGCGGCCGACTGGTAGTCGAAGGACTGACCGCCGCCGTTGTCGCCCGAGCCGTACGCGGGTGCGTCCGAGGCCGGGAACGACTCGTCACTCGCCTCGTCCACAGTGGACCCGGGGACCGCGGGCGCGTCGCTCGTGTAGGAACTCAGTGCCCCGCGGAACGCGGACTTCCCGTCCGACAGGGCGATCCGGTCCTGCGGCCGCTTCGGCCCGGCGATCGACGGGACCACAGTGGACAGATCGAGCTCGAGCGTCTCCGAGTAGGCCGCCTCCTGCGACGGCTCGTGCCACAGGCCCTGCTCCTTGGCATACGCCTCGACCAGCGCGACCTGCTCGTCGGACCGCCCGGTGAACCGGAGGTAGTCGATGGTCTCGCCGTCGATCGGGAAGATCGCGCACGTGGAGCCGAACTCCGGGCTCATGTTGCCGATCGTGGCCCGGTTGGCGAGGGGCACCGCGGACACGCCCGAGCCGTAGAACTCGACGAACTTGCCGACCACGCCGTGGTTTCGCAGCATCTCGGTGATCGTCAGCACCAGGTCGGTCGCGGTCGCCCCGGCCGGCAGCTCGCCGTTCAGCTCGAACCCGACCACCCGCGGGATCAGCATCGACACCGATTGGCCGAGCATCGCGGCCTCGGCCTCGATCCCGCCGACGCCCCAGCCGAGCACGCCCAGCCCGTTGACCATCGTGGTGTGGCTGTCGGTGCCGACCAGCGTGTCCGGGTAGGCCTGGCCGCCCCGCGTCATCACCACGCGCGCGAGGTGCTCGATGTTCACCTGGTGCACGATGCCGGTGCCCGGCGGCACGACCTTGAACTCGTCGAAGGCGCTCTGCCCCCAGCGCAGGAACTGGTAGCGCTCCTTGTTGCGCTCGTACTCGAGGTCGACGTTGCGCTCGAACGCGTCCGGCCGGCCGAAGATGTCCGCGATCACCGAGTGGTCGATCACCAGCTCGGCCGGCGCCAGCGGGTTGACCTTCGACACGTCGCCGCCGAGCTCGGTCACCGCCTCGCGCATCGTGGCGAGGTCGACCACGCACGGCACGCCGGTGAAGTCCTGCATCACCACGCGCCCCGGCGTGAACTGGATCTCCGTCGAGGGCTCCGCGTTCGGATCCCACCCGGCGAGCGCGCGGACGTGGTCGGCGGTGATGTTGGTGCCGTCCTCGGTGCGCAGCAGGTTCTCGAGCAGGATCTTCAGGCTGTAGGGCAGGCGTTCGGATCCGGTGACGGCGTCAAGCCGGAACACCTCGTGCGAGGCGTCCCCAACGGAAAGCGTGTGGCGGGCGCCGAAGCTGTCCTTGCTTGCTGGTGCGGTCACATCCAACTCCATCCGGCCTGGTGCGTCTGTTCGGGAACGGCTCCTCGACTCAAACAGTACGCTTGTCCTGTATTCATCGCCAAGGAGGGTCGCCAACATGCTGCACCACGTCCAGGTAGCCGCACCCACAGGCAGTGAAGATCGCCTACGAAAGTTCTACGCGGGCGTGCTCGGCTGGGTCGAGCTGGACAAGCCACCGCTGCTCGCCGAGCGCGGCGGCTGCTGGTTCCGGGTCCCCGGCCGCGGCGGCCCGGACGCGGAGCTGCATATCGGCATCGAGGAGGATTACCGCCCCGCCCGCAAAGCACACCCCGCGTTCGTGGTCGATGTCGACGCCACCGCGGCCGCGGTCGAGGCGGCCGGCCACCCCGTCCGCTGGGCCGACCCGGCCGAGATCCCGGGCCGCCGCCGCTTCCACACCGACGACCCGGTCGGCAACCGCCTGGAGTTCCTCGAGGGCTGAGACAAACGGGTTGAGGACGGGCTGACATGACGGTGGCCCGGCACCGCGAGGGTGCCGGGCCACCGGAGGAGAACCAAGCGGCTACGACTGCGTGATCAGCGCGATGACGTCCTCGGGGGTGAGGTCGCTCATCGCGGACAGGCCCAGCTCCGTGTAGGTCCGCAGTGGGCTGACGTACCACTTGCCGTCGAACTCGGTGGCGACCACGCCGGTGTTCTTCATCAGGCCGGACGCCAGGTTGGTCAGCGCCTGCTGCATCTCAGGGCTCATGCTGCTGTTGCCCATCTCGGCCGCGAAGTCGTCGGCGCACAGCCGCTCGCTCTGGCCCTCGCCATCGGCGGTGTAGCAGTCGCCGTCCTTCTTGACGTTGTACGTCTCGCCCTCGGCGACGACCTCGACCTCGGACAGCATCACCTTCATGCCGCCGGTCGACGCGTCGGTCACGTCGGTCTCGAGCTTGGTGACCTCGACCTGTGTCCGCGGCGCGGGGCCCATCTCCTCGAGCAGGGCCGGGCCGGCGTCGTGCATCGCGCCCATCTCGTCCGGCGGCAGCAGTTCGATCGCGCGCTCGGCGTCGCTGTTGATCGCGGCCTGCACCATCTCCTTGACCGCGCCCTCGGCGTCGTCGGCGCCGTTGTTCGCGATCGACTCCTTCGGCCACTCCTTGCCGGCTTCCGCCAGCGCGTAGTCGGCGATCGTATAGAAGAGGCTCGGGTACCACTTGCCGTCGATGTTGACCGTGGCGATGCGGATCGGCTCGCCGCCGTTGTCCCGCACGGCGTCGGCGATGTCGATCGTCTCGTCGGTCGGCTCGGCGTTCGCGATCTCCGGGAACGCCGCGTCGAGGAACTCCTTGGTGAACGGCAGCTTGTTCACGTCGGACTGCACGGACACCGTGCCGCCGATGAGCTTGGTGATGGTCAGGTGGTCGTTGACCTTCTCCGGCTTCTTGTCGTACTTGAGGTTCTTGGCCTCGACCTTCCCGGCCTGCAGGTCCTCCGGCTGCGCGGAGTCCTTGAAGACCTTCAGCTCCTTGAGCCGCTCGGTGGCTGGGTGTTGAAGTCGATCAGGATCTGGGACTCGGCGGGCGACAGGCTCTCCAACACGCCGAGCACGTCACCCTGGCTGAGGCTGTTGACCAGGTTCGTCGCCGCCTCGTCCGGGTTGGCCTTGCCGGCGTCGTCCTGGCTGCTGCGGTTGAGCACGAAGAACGTCGCGGCCACGCCGACCGCGACGACGAGGACGGCGGCGATCGCACCGATGATCGGGCCGCGGCGGCTCTTGCGCGGCGGCTGCGGCGCGCCGAGCCCGCCGTAGTTCGGCTGACCGTAGCCCATCGGAGGCTGCTGACCGGGCGGGAAGCCCTGCTGCTGCGTGGGCTGCTGGTAGCCGCCCTGCTGCGGGTAACCCTGCTGCGGGTAGGCCGGCTGCGCGTAGCCGCCCTGCTGCGGGTAGCCCTGCGGATAGCCGCCCTGCTGCGGGTACCCGCCCTGAGCGGGGAGCGGGCCGCTCCCCGGCTGGTTCGGGTCGTTCGGCTGCCACTGGCCGCCTGATCCTGGATAGGTCACGGTTCCCCTCCTACGTCTCCGGTCGCGCCGCTGCGCTGGCCGGCGAAGATGCCTACGCCACCGATCACGGTCAGTACGGACCCGATCAGCATGGTGATTGGACCGGCCCCGGCGATGCCGAGGCCTACGTCCTCGCCACCGCTTAGGACGGTCGCGGTAGCAGCGATGGTTCCGCAGATTATCGCCAGAATGGTCGAAATCGTTGCGGCGGTGCGGCGAAATCCGAGTGCATGGCCGACGACACAGAGCGTGAGCGCCGGGATGATCATCGTCCAGCCGTCGAGGACCAGCTCGAGTGGGTTTCCGTCGAGCGCCCGTACCGTGCGGACCACGCTGATCGACTCGTAGCTGTCCCGCAGCACCGAGCCGGAGACGACCCACGGCAGGAACGTGCCGACCGCGACGAGCAGCGCGCCGACGGCCGCGACACCCGCGGCGGCCGTGCCCAGCCGGGTGCGGACGCGGGTCGGGCTCCTGGTCGGCACGCGGCACATCGTTACAGATCGTGATTCACCGCAGCTCGGGGCCCTTCGCCGGCCACGCTGCGTGTTGCTGTCGTGTTCGAAGGGATGAATGTTGTCTACGAGTAGCACGCTTCTGGTGTTGCGGCTGGTGCATAACGAGTCGAAAGTGGCACAGTGGCCCGGTGGTAGCAGTGCCGAGATGGTTGGGCGCCGCGTCGCGGGTGGCCGTCGCCAGCGTCGTGCTGGTCGTGACCCTGGGGGCGGGCACCGCGGTCGCCGTGCCGCCGCCCCCGCCCAACCCCGGCGACGACGAGATCGCCGGCAGCCGGGCGAAGGCGGACGCGGAGGCCACGCGAGTCGGTCGGCTGACCAACCAGGTGGCGCAGGCCGAGGCACAGCTCATCCAGCTGCAGTCCGACGTCGAGCTGAAGATGGAGGACGCCAACAAGGCACTGGTCGACCTGCAGACCGCCCGGGACGAGGCGGCGCAGGCCAAGGCGGACGCGAACGCGGCGCGCGCGGCCGCCAACAGCGCGGCGCGGTCGATCACCGACGCCCGCAAGGACCTCGACGAGTTCGCCGCCGGCAGCTACAAGCAGGGCAGCACGATCGGCTCGATGTCGGCCTACATCGGCGCGAAGTCCCCCGAGGACCTGCTGGCCCGCGCGCAGCTGCTCAACGCGGTCGGCGACAGTCAGCTCGACGCGCTCGACAGCATGGAGGTCGCGCGGACCGACAAGGCCAACAAGGACTCCGCGGCCCGCGCCGCGCTCGCGCTGGCGAACCGCAAGGAGGACCGGGCCCAGTCGGCGAAGGTGGCGGCTGACGCGGCCACCGCGGCGGCGCAACAGGCCCAGCAGGACGGTCTCGCGGCGACCCAGCAGGTGCAGGCGCGCAAGTCGGCGGCGGAGTCTCAGCTGACGGCCGCGCAGGCGTCGGTCTCCGGACTGGAGAACCAGCGGGAGCGCTACAACGACTGGCTCGCGGCGAAGCGGCGCGAGGACGCGGCGAACGCCCAGCAGGCCTCCGGCGGCGGTGGTGGGGGCGGCGGTGGTGGCGGGTCGGTCTCGCTGCCCTCCGGCGGTTCGGTGCGCTCGGTGATCAACCGGGCGCTGTCCCAGCTCGGCATGCCCTACGCGTGGGGAGGCGGCAACGCCTACGGCCCGACCCACGGCATCCGGGACGGCGGCGTCGCGGACATGCACGGCGACTACAACAAGGTCGGCTTCGACTGCTCCGGCCTGATGATCTACGCCTTCGCCGCGGCGGGGTACCAGCTGCCGCACTACAGCGGCTACCAGGCGCACTCCGGCCCGCGGGTGCCGCTGAGCCAGAAGCGCCCCGGGGACATGCTGTTCTGGGCGAGCGGCGGGCGGATCCACCACGTGGCGCTCTACATCGGCAACGAGCAGATGGTGGAGGCGCCGTACTCGGGCTCGTACGTGCGCATCGCGCCGGTCCGCTACGGCGGCATCGTCTCCTATGCCACGCGCCTCCTCTAGGGGGTCTTCACAGCGGTCACACCAGCATTCGGGTTCGCTGTTCGTTGGGGAACCTGACGCTGTACCAAGGAGGTTGGTAGTGACCGAGCCGGCTGAGTCGGTGAACGGATCCGGGTCCGAGCCAAGTACGCCCGCCCGTGACGCACAGCTGCTCGAGCGCACCGTGTTCGAGGTCAAACGGGTCATCGTCGGACAGGACCGCCTGGTGGAGCGGATGCTCGTCGGCCTGCTGTCCAGGGGCCACCTGCTCCTCGAGGGCGTCCCCGGCGTGGCCAAGACCCTCGCCGTCGAGACGTTCGCCAAGGTCGTCGGCGGGTCGTTCACCCGCGTGCAGTTCACCCCGGACCTCGTGCCCGCCGACATCCTCGGTACCCGCATCTACCGCCAGGGCAGCGAGCGGTTCGACGTCGAGCTCGGTCCGGTGGTGGCCAACTTCGTGCTCGCCGACGAGATCAACCGCGCGCCGGCGAAGGTGCAGTCCGCCATGCTCGAGGTGATGGCCGAGCGGCACGTGTCCATCGGTGGGAAGACCTTCCCGATGCCCGACCCGTTCCTCGTCCTCGCCACCCAGAACCCGATCGAGAACGAGGGCGTCTACCCGCTGCCCGAGGCGCAGCGCGACCGGTTCCTGTTCAAGATCATCGTGGACTACCCGACCGCCGAGGAGGAGCGGGAGATCGTCTACCGGATGGGCGTGACGGCGCCGGAGCCGCAGCAGGTGCTGAGCCCGGCCGAGCTGGTCCGCCTCCAGGGCGTCGCCTCGCAGGTCTTCGTCCACCACGCGCTCGTCGACTACACCGTCCGGGTCGTGCTGGCCACCCGCACGCCGCTGGAGCACGGTCTCACCGACGTCGCCGGCTGGGTCGCCTACGGCGCCTCGCCGCGCGCGAGCCTCGGCATCGTCGCCGCCGCGCGGGCGCTCGCGCTCATCCGCGGCCGCGACTACGTGCTCCCGCAGGACGTGGTGGACGTGATGCCGGACGTGCTGCGCCACCGGCTGGTGCTGTCCTACGACGCGCTCGCCGACGGCGTCCCCCTCGACCACATCATCTCCCGGGTGCTGCAGACCGTGCCCCTGCCGCAGGTCTCCGCCCGGCCGCAGTCGGGTGGTGTCCAGCCTCCGCCGGTCGGAGTGGCCGGCAGGTCGTGAAGGACAAGCGCGAGACCGGCGACCGCCCGCCCTGGGCGCCGCCGATCATGCAGGGCGAGCGGATGGAGCACGGGCTGCGCCTGCTCGAGCTCGACGTGCGACGGCGGCTCGACGGGCTGCTGCAGGGCAACCACCTCGGCCTCGTGCCCGGCCCCGGCAGCGAGCCCGGCGAGGCCCGCACCTACCAGCCCGGCGACGACGTGCGCCGGATGGACTGGGCGGTCACCGCGCGCACCACGGTGCCGCACATCCGCGAGACGGTGGCCGACCGCGAGCTGGAGACCTGGCTCGTCGTCGACCTGTCCGGCAGCCTGTTCTTCGGCACGGCGGCCTGCGAGAAGCGTGACCTCGTGGTGGCCGCCACCGCCGCGGTCGCGCACCTCACGGGCGGCGGCGGGAACCGGCTCGGTGCCATCATCGCCACCGGCGAGAAGACGACCCGGATACCCGCGCGCGGCGGCCTCGCGCACGCCCGCGGGCTCATCCGCAAGATCGCCGAGACGCCCCGCGCGCCCGAAGGAGTACGCGGCGACCTCGCCGACGCCATCGAGCAGCTGCGCCGCCCGCCGCGCCGGCGCGGGCTCGCCGTGGTGATCTCCGACTTCCTCGGCGAGATCGAGTGGCAGCGGCCGCTGCGCGCGCTGTCCACCCGGCACGACCTGCTCGCCATCGAGGTGCTCGACCCGCGCGACATCGACCTCCCCGAGGTCGGCACCGTCGTGCTCGCCGACCCGGAGTCCGGCCGGCAGCGCGAGGTACACGCGTCCGCGTTGCTGCGCAAGGAGTTCGGCGCCGCGGCGGCCGAGCACCGGGCGATGGTGGCGGCCGCCGTGCGCCGGTCCGGTGGCGGTCACCTGGTGCTGCGCACGGACTCGGACTGGATCGCCGACACCGTCCGGTTCGTCGTCGCCCGCAAGCGACGGTGGTCCGGGGGAGGGGTGGCCTGATGCTCAACCTGAGCTTCCGCAACTTCACCGCGCCCTGGTGGTTCCTCCTGCTCGTCGTCGTCGCGGCGATCGGGGTGGGCTACGTCGTGGTGCAGCGGATGCGGCACAAGCGCACGATGCGCTTCACCAACCTCGCGCTGCTGGAGCGGGTGGTGCCCAAGCGCCAGGGCTGGGTCCGGCACGTGCCGGCGATCGTGCTGGTGATCGCGCTGATGCTGCTGACCACCGCGATGGCCGGGCCGACCGCCGAACAGCGGGTGCCGCGCAACCGGGCGACCGTGATGCTGGTGATCGACGTGTCGCTGTCGATGGAGGCGACCGACGTGCGGCCGACTCGGCTGCGGGCCGCCCAGGACGCCGCCAAGGACTTCGTCACCGGGCTGACCCCGGGCGTCAACCTCGGCCTGATCGCGTTCGCCGGCACCGCCACCGTGCTGGTGTCGCCGACCACCGACCGGCAGGGCGTCTCCAACGCGATCGACAACCTGAGACTGGCCGAGTCGACCGCGACCGGTGAGGCGATCTTCGCCGCGCTGCAGGCGATCGAGGGCTTCGCGCAGGTCGTCAGCGGCGTGGAGGGCGCGCCGCCGGCCCGGATCGTGCTGATGACCGACGGGAAGCAGACGATCCCGACCGACGACGGCAACGACCCGCGCGGGTCGTTCACCGCGGCGCGGTCGGCCGCCGACCAGAAGGTCCCGGTGTCCACCATCTCCTTCGGCACGGAGAGCGGCCAGGTCACGATCGACGGCAAGACCCAACCGGTGCCGGTGGACGACGAGTCGATGCGGGAGATCGCCCGGCTGTCGGAGGGCGAGTTCTACAAGGCCGCATCGGCCGACCAGCTGCACCGCGTGTACGACACGCTCGGTGAGCAGATCGGGTACGAGACCAAGGATGCGGACGCGAGCAGACCGTGGCTGATGCTGGGCACGCTCGCCGCCCTGCTGGCCGCCGGGAGTGCGTTGGTGATCGGCCAGCGGCTGCCGTAGCTTGTCGTCCGCAAGGTTTCCGGCTGTTCGAGGAGTATGTGCGTGGGACGTTCTGTGCTGGTGACGGGTGGAAACCGGGGCATCGGGCTCGCCATCGCCAAGGCCTTCGCGGCGCAGGGAGACCAGGTGGCGGTCACCTACCGGGGCACGCCGCCGCCGGAGGGCCTGTTCGGGGTGCGCTGCGACGTCACCGACGGCGAGCAGGTCGACGCCGCGTTCACGGAGGTCGAGCAGACACATGGGCCGGTCGAGGTGCTCGTGTCCAACGCCGGCATCACCGACGACACGCTGCTCATGCGGATGACCGAGGAGCAGTTCACCCGCGTGCTGGACGCCAACCTGACCGGCTCCTACCGGGTGGCCAAGCGCGCCTGCCGCGGGATGCTCAAGGCGCGCTGGGGCCGGATGATCTTCATCTCGTCGGTCGTCGGGCTGACCGGTGGGCCGGGCCAGATCAACTACGCGGCGAGCAAGGCCGGGCTGGTCGGCGTCGCCCGCTCGATCGTGCGGGAGATGGGCAACCGCAACATCACCGCGAACGTGATCACGCCCGGGTTCATCAGCACGGAGATGACCGACGCGGTGTCCGACGAGCGGCGCAAGACGATCCTCGCGCAGGTGCCGGCCGGCCGGTACGGCGGCACCGACGAGGTCGCCGCCGCGGTGACGTTCCTCGCCTCGGACGCCGCGGGCTACGTCACCGGCGCGGTCCTGCCGGTCGACGGCGGGCTCGGGATGGGTCACTGACAGACTGGTCACGCAACTGACCTACCAGGAAGGACGGACGTGACACTCCTCGAGGGCAAGCGCCTGCTCATCACCGGTGTGATCACCGACGCGTCGATCGCCTTCCACGCGGCCAAGGTCGCCCAGGAACAGGGCGCGACCGTGGTCCTGACCGGTTTCGGCCGGATGAGCCTCGTTGAGCGCATCGCGAAGCGGCTGCCGCAGCCGGCGCCGGTGATCGAGCTGGACGTGCAGAACCAGGAGCAGCTCGACTCGCTCGCCGACCGCGTCCGCGAGCATGTGGACGGGCTCGACGGCGTGCTGCACGCCATCGGCTTCGCCCCGCAGACCTGCCTCGGTGCGCCGTTCCTGGACGCACCGAGCGAGGACGTGTCGGTCGCGCTCGAGGTGTCGGCGTACTCGTTCAAGTCGCTCGCGGTGGCCACGCTGCCGCTGCTCGGCCCCGGCGCCTCGATCGTCGGCATGGATTTCGACGCCCGGGTGGCGTGGCCGGCGTACAACTGGATGGGCGTGGCGAAGGCGGCGCTGGAGTCGGTCAACCGGTACCTGGCGCGCGAACTCGGCCCGCAGGGGATCCGGGTGAACCTGGTGTCCGCCGGTCCGGTGAAGACGATGGCCGCGAAGTCGATCCCCGGCTTCGCCGACCTGGAGGGCGGCTGGGACGGCCGCGCGCCGCTGGGCTGGGACGCCGAGGACGCCACGCCCGTGGCGAAGACGATCTGCGCCGTGCTCTCGGACTGGCTGCCGGCCACCACCGGATCGATGATCATGGTGGACGGCGGCGTGCACGCGACGGGCCAGTAGTGTCCGATCCTGTGTCCGCTGTGGACGGCCTGCTCTGGCTGTCCTTCGGCGGTCCGGAGCAGCCGGCGGACGTCCGGCCGTTCCTGGAGAACGTGACGCGCGGTCGCGGGGTGCCGGCGGCGCGGCTGGACGAGGTCGAGGAGCACTACCAGTCCTTCGGCGGGGTGTCGCCGATCAACGAGCTGAACCGGTCGGCGATCGCCGCGGTCACCGACGCGCTCGTGCATCGTGGGATCGAGCTGCCGGTGTACTTCGGCAACCGCAACTGGCACCCCATGGTCGAGGACACGGTGGCGCGGATGACCGCCGACGGCGTGCGCCGCGCGCTGGTGTTCCCCACCAGCGCCTACGGCGGCTACTCGGCCTGCCGCCAGTACGACGAGGACATCGAGCGCGCCCGCGCGGCGGTCGGGGAGGGCGCGCCGGAGCTGGTGAAGCTGCGGCACTTCTTCGACCACCCGCTGTTCGTGGCCGCGTTCGCCGACGCGGTGCGGACGGCGGCCGCCGGGCTCGCCGAGTACCGGTTGGTGTTCACCGCGCACTCGGTCCCGGTGGCCGCCGACACCGCGTCCGGCCCGCCGGCCGAGGGCGGCCGGCGGTACTCCCGGCAGGTCGCGGAGGCCGCCCGGCTGGTGGCCGCTTCCGTGGGCGTCGCCGACTTCGACGTGGTGTGGCAGTCCCGCTCCGGCCCGCCGGCGGTGCCGTGGCTGGAGCCGGACATCCTCGACCATCTGGACGTGCTGGCGGGCAAGGGCGCGCCGGCGGTGGTCGTCTGCCCGGTCGGGTTCGTGAGCGACCACCTGGAGGTCGTGTGGGACCTCGACACGGAGGCCGCGCAGCGAGCCGCCGCGCACGGCATGGGCTTCGCCCGCGCCGCCGCGCCCAGCGGTGACCCGCGGTTCGCCGACCTGGTGGTGGAGCTGGTTCGCGAGCACCTCGACGGTGCTCCGGCGCGCAAGCTGTCCGATCTGCCGGCCGCGGGATGCACGGTCAACGGCGCGCCGTGCGCCGAGCTGTGCTGCGAGCCTCGGCGCTGACTTCGTTGGCGGGGACTTGACAGCGACCCACCCTGCCTTCTCACCGTAGGCGTAGGTACGTCTCGCCGCGCGGGGAGAGGCGGTAGCCCTTCTCCAGGCTTATCGTCAGGCCCAGGTTCTTCAGCTTGCGAACGTCCACCTTGAACGTCAGCAGCTCGCGGCCCAGGTCCTCGGCCAGGTCGCCGGCGCGGATGGCGGGGCGGCGGCGGATGATGTCCAGCGTCTCGTCGGTCCACGGGCCGCGCGTCGAGGTTCGGTCCAGCTTCGCGAGCCGGGCGGCGATCTCCTCGACGTCCGAAGTGGACAGGCCGGTGTCGTTCGCGAGGACTTCCCGTGGGTCCGGCTCGTCGACGTGGCGCAGCCGCACCAGGTACACCGGGTCGGACTCGTCGCCTTGCAGGTCGGCGAGCGCCTCCTCGACCGCGCGGTAGCCGGCCGCCACGGCATCCGCGTGGCGGATCCGCTCCGGCGACACCTCGTTGACCGACTCCACGATGACCCGCCCGGCCGCCGTCCGGTAGACGTTGCCGGGCGTGACCTGCCGGCGCCGCCAGCGGCGGAACATCACCGTGATGGAACCGTCGCGGATCCCGGCGTGCAGTCGTCGCTCGATCAGCACGCCGCCGAGACTAGAGGCGTCCGGCGTGATCCGACAGTGCGCGCACCGCATCGGCCACGGCCGCGCAGCGTGCGGTGCGGACCGCGGAGAACAGCGGACGCAGCGCCTCGGCCCGCTTCAGCGCCGAAGACGCGGACAGCGCGCCGCCCGGCTCGTCCTCCATCGCGAGCTCCAGGATCGCCGCCACCTCGGCCGCACGTTGCAGCACGCGCAACGCGCGCTGGGGCATACCGGCCGGCCAGCTCGCCTTCGTCCGCTCGGCGATCCGGGCCTGCAGCTCCTCGCGCACGCCCGCCCGCTGCTTGGCGACCCCGAGCTCGATCAGCATGCCCGCGGCCACCCGCATGGCACCGGTCAGCTCGTGCTCCGCCTCGCTCAGCGGCACGTTCGGCTGCGGCGTGCCCGGCGAGACCTCGAACACGGTCCACCGCAGGATCCCGCTGCCGACCGCGCTGCCGACCCGCTCCGGCACGACGCCCAGGCCGCCCAGCACGACAGCCTCGCCGGCTCGCAACGCCTCGGTGGCGAACGCGCCCGCGCCGCCGAGCCCGCGGACGTCGCCGGGCACCGGCATGACCAGCAGCCCGCCGTCGACGCCCGCCCGGCGCAGTGCGGCGAGCAGTGCGGCGGGCGCTCCACCGGGCTCGCCGCGCACCGGAATCTCCAACGAGGCGGCCAGGTTCTCGTCCGCGGCGACCACCTCGTGCTGCTCGGCCCAGTCCTGCAGGGCATCGAGCACATCGTCGGCGGCGGCGGCGCCGCTCAGCCAGGCCGAGGACCACACCACCATTGTCGCGCTGGGGGATGACACGGTCACAAAGATTACGCGATCACGGCCGCCACCCGTTCGGGGTGGGTACCTAGCGAACGAGCTGCTTTTCCGGACCTACCTGGCGTTCCAGCAGCTCACGAAACCGGCGGCGCTCCTCCTGGGCGCCGAACGCCCGGTTGGGCACCGGGAGCAGGGAGTTCGCCTGGTCGGTGCGCAGCACGAAGCTGCGGTTGGTCTCGAGCCAGCCACCCAGCGTCGACCAGCGCAGATCGGTGTAGGCGGTGCCGTCGATCGTCATCATCCGCATCGACGACTCGTCGACGGTCGCGGTCACGGTCGCCGCGGCCACCGGGTTGCGGCGGAACGACAGGTAGACGTCGAGCATCGGCAGCAGCCCGATGACCAGCCCGCAGCCGATCCCGAAGAACCCCGGTAGCGGCGTGCCCAGCACCACGAGCACCGCGCCGAACGTCGCCATCGCCGTCGCGAACCACGGTGACCAGCGGTAGATCGGGGTCACCGCCCGCAGCGCGTCGCCCCAGTCGCCCGGTCGTGGCTCCCATCGCAGTTCGAGCTGCTCGTCCGCCATCCACCCTCCACAACCAGGCCGTTCGTGGGCAAAACTATGCGCATGACACATCCCGCACGGGTCCGGGTCGAGCGAGTACGGGAAGCGAGCACCGCCACGACCCTAGAGCTTTTCTTCGACCTGGTGTTCGTGTTCGCACTGACCCAGGTGACCGCGCTGATGGCCGACGACGTGAGCGGGCGCGGCCTGCTGCGCGGCGTGCTGCTCATCGCGGTCGTGTGGTGGTGCTGGGTCGGCTACTCCTGGCTGTCCAATGTGGTCAAGGCGGACGAGGGCTGGGCGCGGGTCACCATGCTGGTCGCCATGGCCTCGATGTTCCTGCTGGCGCTGGCCATTCCGGAGTCGTTCGAGGACCTGCCCGGCGGGCTGCCCGGCCCGACCGTGTTCGCGATCGCCTACCTCGTGCTGCGCCTGGCCCACCTGGTGCTGTTCTGGATCATCAGCGGCGACGACGCCGGGCTGCACCGGCAGGTGGCGAAGTTCGCGCCGACGATGGTCGGCGGCACCGCGCTGCTGCTGCTCGCCGCGGACACCTCCGGTGACGCCCAGCTGCTGTTGTGGCTGGCCGCGATCGTCGCCGACTACGGCGGCACGCTGGTCATCGGCTCGCGCGGCTGGCGGGTGAACTCGGCGCGCCACTTCGCCGAGCGGCACGGGCTGATCATCATCATCGCGATCGGCGAGTCGATCGTGGCCATCGGCGTCGGGGTGACCGAGCTGCCGATCTCCTGGCCGATCATCGTCGCCGCGACCCTCGGCCTGTCCGTGTCGGCGAGCCTGTGGTGGGTCTACTTCGACACCTCGGCGCTGCTCGGCGAGCACTCGCTAACCAGCGCGCGGGGTGAGCACCGGGTGGCGATGGCGCGGAGCGCGTTCACCTACCTGCACCTGCCGATGATGGGTGGCATCGTGCTGCTCGCACTCGGGCTGAAGAAGGTCCTCGAGTACGTCGGCGACACCGAGCACCACACGCTGGCCGACCCACTCAAGGGCGTGGCGCTGTGGGCCATGTACGGCGGGGTGGCGGTCTACCTGCTGGCCTTGGTCGCGTTCTCGTACCGCTGCTACCGGAACCTGAAGGTCTTCCGGCTCGTCGCGGCCGCGGTGCTCCTGGCGCTGGTGCCGCTCGCGGCGACGCTGCCCGCCCTGGCCACCCTCGGCATGCTCGCGGTCGTGCTCATCGGGCTGAACATCGTCGAGATGGTCATCTTCGCGGAGGACCGGAAGGCGCTGCGGCACGGGCACGCCGGTGACGTGCACGCGGAGTAGCTGGAGCTGCTCCACGTCGACCGCCGGCCGCCTGTTGCGTAGCGTCGGAAGCGTGAGCGGGAGCGACGGAGCGTTCTGCGAGGAGGGAAGACGACGAGTAGCGGAGGAGCGGAGCGAACCATGAACGCCGTGACAGGAGCTGTGACCCCGCCGGAGGGTCTCCCGCGGACCGCGGGGGAGCTGCGCGCGGCCGGGTACGTCCCGCGCGGCATCAAGACGGAGATACGCGAGAACCTGCTGGCCGCGCTGCGCGCGGGCGGCAACCCGTGGCCGGGCATCGTCGGCTTCGACCGGACGGTGTTGCCGCAGCTGGAGCGGGCGCTGCTGGCCGGGCACGACGTGGTGCTGCTCGGCGAGCGGGGGCAGGGCAAGACCAGGCTGCTGCGCACGATCGCCGGCCTGCTCGACGAGTGGACGCCGGTCATCGCGGGCGCCGAGCTCGGCGAGCACCCGCTCGACCCGATCACCCCGGAGTCCCGCCGGCGTGCCGGCGAGCTCGGCGACGACCTGCCGGTGGCCTGGCGGCACCGCTCGGAGCGGTACGCGGAAAAGCTCGCCACGCCGGACACGTCGGTCGGCGACCTGATCGGTGACGTCGACCCGGTGAAGGTGGCCGCCGGCCGCACGCTGGGCGACCCCGAGACCATCCACTTCGGACTCGTGCCGCGGGCGCACCGCGGCATCGTGGCCATCAACGAGCTGCCCGACCTCGCCGAGCGGATCCAGGTGGCGTTGCTGAACGTCATGGAGGAGCGGGACATCCAGGTGCGCGGCTACACGCTGCGGCTTCCGCTGGACGTGCTGTTGGTGGCCACGTCGAACCCGGAGGACTACACGAACCGCGGGCGGATCATCACGCCGCTCAAGGACCGGTTCGGCGCCGAGGTCGTCACGCACTACCCGATGACCGTGGCCGCCGAGGTCGACGTGATCAAGCAGGAGGCGGACCTCGTCGCGGAGGTCGGCGAGCCGCTGCTGGAGGTGCTCGCGCGGTTCGTACGCAACCTGCGCGAGTCGCCGGCGATCGACCAGCGCTCCGGGGTGTCCGCCCGGTTCGCGGTGGCCGCCGCGGAGACCGTGTCGGCCGCGGCGCTGCGCCGCTCGGCGCTCGTGGGCGAGGACCCGCCGATCGCCCGGCCGATCGACCTCGAGTCCGTCCCGGCCGTGCTGCGCGGCAAGCTCGAGTTCGAGTCCGGCGAGGAGGGCCGGGAGACCGAGCACCTGACCCACCTGCTGCGCCGGGCGGTGGCCGAGACCGCGAAGGACCACTTCGCGGGGCTCGACCTGCGGCCGCTGGTGGACGTGGTGGTCGACGGGCACCTGGTGGCCACCGGCGAGCGGGTGCCGGGCGCCGAGGTGCTCGAGGCGTTGCCGGAGCTGCCCGTGCTGCACGAGGTCGCCGCGCGGCTCGACGTCGGGCCGCAGGACCCGCCGGGCCGGATCGCCGCCGCCGTCGAGCTCGCGCTGGAGTCGCTCTACCTCGCGCGCCGCCTGGCCAAGGACTCCGAGGACGGCGGCGGGATGACGGTGTACGGGCCGTGACGTCCCCCGACAGGTTCAACTACGGGCCGTGGCACGACGGGCCGGACCCGCTGGCGCCGCCGGTGGACCTGCGGGACGCGTTGGACGCGATCGGCCGGGACGTGATGGACGGCCGCTCGCCGCGTTCGGCGCTGGAGGAGCTGCTGCGGCGCGGCACGCGGAACACCTCCGGGCTCGACGAGCTGACCCGCCGGCTGTGGCAGCGGCGCTCGCAGATCCAGCGCCGGCACAACCTGGACGGCACGTTGCAGCAGGTGCGCGAGCTGCTGGACGAGGCGTTGCGGGCGGAGAAGGCGGAACTGTTCCCGGACCCGTCCGACGACGCGCGGTTCCGCGAGGCGCAGCTGGACGCGCTGCCGTCCGGGACCGCGGCCGCGGTGCGCGAGCTGGCCGAGTACGACTGGCGTTCGGCGCAGGCGCGTGAGTCGTACCGCAAGATCCAGGACCTGCTGGGCCAGGAGCTGATGGACTCCCGGTTCCAGGGCATGAAGCAGGCGCTGCAGGACATGCGGCCGGAGGACTCCGAGCGGATCCGCCGGATGATGGCGGACCTGAACGACCTGCTGCTCTCGCACCTGCGCGGCGAGGACACCACGCGGCAGTTCCAGGAGTTCATGCGTCAGCACGGCGAGTTCTTCCCCGAGAACCCGCGCAACACCGAGGAGCTGATCGACGCGCTGGCCGCTCGTGCCGCGGCGGCGCAGCGGATGATGAACTCGATGTCCGCCGAGCAGCGCGGGGAGCTGGCGGAGCTGATGGCGGGCGCGTTCGGCGACCCGCGGCTGGTCGAGCAGATCGCGTCGCTGGACGCGAACCTGCGGGCGCTGCGGCCGGGGGAGGACTGGACCGGATCGGCGCGGATGCGCGGCAACCAACCACTCGGCCTGGGCGAGGGCGCGCAGGCCATGGCCGACCTCGCGGAGATCGACGCGCTGGCAGAGCAGCTCGCGCAGTCCTATCCCGGGGCGCGGCTGGAGGACATCGACGTCGAGGCCCTGGAGCGCCAGCTGGACGAGGACGCCGGGGTCGACGCGCGGCGGCTGTCCGAGCTGGAGCGCGAGCTGCGGGCGCAGGGGTTGTTGGAGCGCGCGCCGGACGGGTCGCTGCGGTTGTCGCCCAAGGCGTTGCGCCGGCTGGGGCAGACGGCGCTGCGGGACGTGGTCGCGGCGTCCCGGCGGCAGGGCCGGCGGGATTCGCACAGTGCCGGTGCCGCGGGCGAACCCACCGGGTCGACGCGGCCGTGGCAGTTCGGCGACACCGAGACGTGGGACACCTCGCGGACGGTGCGCAACGCGGTGCTGCGGACCGCGTCCACCGGTGGCTCGGTGTCACTCGATGTGGTCGACGTCGAGGTGGTGGAGACCGAGCAGCGAGTGCGGGCCGCGGTGGCGCTGTGCGTGGACACGTCGTGGTCGATGGTCCAGGACGGCCGCTGGGTGCCGATGAAGCGGACGGCGCTGGCGCTGCACCAGCTGATCACCACGCGGTTCCGGACTGACGCGCTGGAGCTGATCACGTTCGGTCGGCATGCGCGTTCGGTGGACCTGACGTCGCTGGTCGGGCTCGAGGGCGTGTGGGAGCAGGGCACGAACCTGCACCACGCGCTGCTGCTGGCCGGCCGTCACCTGCGGCGGCACTCGGACGCGCACCCGGTGGTGCTGGTGGTGACCGACGGCGAGCCGACGGCGCACCTGGAACGCGACGGCCAGGCGGTGTTCGACTACCCGCCGCTGGATGCCACGCTGCGCAAGACGGTGGCCGAGGTGGACGCCCTGGCCCGGCTGGGCGCGTCGGTAACGGTCTTCATGCTGGGCGACGACCCGTCGCTGGCCCGGTTCGTCGACCTGATCGCGCGACGCAGCGGTGGGCGGGTGGTCAACCCCGACCTGGGCGGTCTGGGTGCCGCCGTGGTCGGCGACTACCTACGCACCCGCCGCCCACGGCACTGAGCTACGTCGCCGTGTCGTCGGCCTGCATGACGCCGAACAGGTTGCCGTCCGGGTCCTTGAAGTAGGCGAGCCACCCGACGGTCGGCACGGCGTGCTTCTCCAGGGCGACGACCCCGCCGGCCCTCTCGACGGCGGCGATGACGGCGTCGATGTCGACGACGTCGATGGTGTTGACGAACGAGCTCACGGGCGCGTCGTCGGCGGGCGCGGGCCCTCGCCGAGGCACGAGCCCGCCGTTGATACCGGGCGCGCCGTCGTCGCCGGTGGTGATGAGCCAGTAGGGGATGTCGCCCCACCGCTCGAACTTCCAGCCGAACGCGCCCTCGTAGAAGGCGATCGCGCGTTCCGGGTCGACGGCATGAATCTCGAAGTGCACGGGGCGGGCCATGTCATCCTGGTTGCATCCGACATCGCTGGGGGGCATCGATTGGCCGAGGTGTTCCAACCAGGGCACACGTACGAAAGCGACCCCGAGACGCCCGCCGCGCCTGGCTCGCGAACGTGGGCCTGCCGGCAGCACCTCGGTCTTCGCGCAGCCTCAACGCCCCAGCCAGTCCGAGAAGTCCCGCCTGATCCAGGCGGGACTTCTCGGACGCGGTCGACCTGGGCACCGCCCTGCGCACGTCGTCGGGTTACCTGACGACCCCGAACGTCCGGCCCACTACCGGGATGCGGTGCTCGACTTCCTGGCCCGTGGCGGCACGTACCGGGCCGTCCTACTGGATCCGAGCTGCGAAGCAGCGGCGACCCCTGTCTCGCTCCCGCAACGAGAACCTGTCGGACAAGATCCGCGTCCATCGCTGCGTTCGGACGCTTCAAGGCTCGGCACGGCACGGTGGCCGACGGTCTCGGGGTTACCTAGTCAGTCATTCCCCGGCTTCGCCGCGATCGCCGTGGACCTGCTCTCGCAGGATCCGCTGATCCTTTTCTCGCCGCATGTTCCCGCGGATCACGGCGACTCGCCTCACTGCTTGGCGACCACCGCCGCGGGTCCCCTGCTACCTAACATGGCGGAAATCTTGTCAGCGATCTCCTGGCAGCTACACCCCAGCGGGTGGTGTAAGGCGGGTTGAAGTTGATCACGGGTTTTGCATCGGATAATCTCCGCTCCCATGCTGGAGCCCAGTAATGATCTTGATACGTCCGCTCGGCTGACTTGGAGGAAGAGCCGTTTCTCCGGAGGCCCGCAGACCTCCTGTGTGGAGGCCGCTGCCGGTGGCGGTGCCGTCTTCGTGCGCGACACAAAAAACCGTGTCGGCGGCACCCTGGACTTCCGAAGCGCCAACTGGGCGACCTTCATCACCGGACTGTCAACCGATCAGCAGTCCGACTGTCCGTAGTGATCAGCGGAGCGAGGTTGCCTCCGCTCGGTCCGGTCCGAACTGAGGCTCCAGCGGTAGGCACTTGGCGAGCAGTGCCCGGAGGTAGCAGGCGGCCGCCAGTGAGGCGTGGCGGCGCCACACCTCGTTGCGCTGCTTGTCGCCATAGTCCGATATTCCTCTGATCACGAACCACTCGAGGTTGTTGAGGAAGCTGCTGCTCCCGATCCCGGCGCCTTCCATCTCGATCGCGAGGAAGCCGTGTCGGTTGGCGAGCTGGTCGCGCGTGGCAGCGTCGCGTAGCGATCTGTCGGCGCTGCCGATCGCGCCGTAGTGGATCTTCGGTGCGCCCTTCCGGTGGCCGCTGCGGTTCCGTGGCGGATGGTCCAGCTTGTTCCCGCCGGAGTCATGGAGTACGTCGGTGTGTTGAGGGGGGCGGCCGTAACCCGCCAGGGCGGGGCGGCCCTCACCAAGCCAGTGTTCCCAGGGCCGGTGACCGCTCAGCTCGTCCGCCTTGAGCATGTCGGCGCAGCGGGCGAATCTTGGTGACGGCAACGGGAACTGGCGGCGCGGCTGGACGCCGTCGGCCAACGCGTGGACGTGGTCGTAGTCGATGAGTCCCTCTGTCGCCACGACGACGTCCCCCAACCGGACATGGTGTTGCGGACGGTAGGGGTTCGGCACGCCAGCCGCGATCCCCACCATGATCACTGCGACCACGGTGGGGAAGCTCCGCACGAGGTTGGTACAGCCGTTCGCGGCGGCGTTGGTCGCGGTTGCGCCGAGCAGGGTGAGCACCACCCGATGGCTTCGGGCCGCTTTCCTGCTAGGCAAGTAGCCGAGTATGTACAGCGCGGGGTCTCGCTCCACGTAGTGCTCGGTGGGGTACTCAAGGAGCGCACGCATCGCGGCGAACTCCTCCGGGATGGCGGTGATCAGGCCGATGGTCGGGCCGGTCTGGTCATCGTCTGCCGGCGTTCTCGGCTTGGGGAGTTGAGCAACGTTCAACGCCAAGTCAGACGCATGAACATCGTCGTGACCGTTCCCTGACGTGATCATCGCGACCAGCCTCCCCTCGCCGGGTGCTTACGTACTCATGCGTACTCTTTCGAGCGCCGAATCAATGAGCTTGCCGGACTCGGCCTCGTCGGCCGCGACATCCTCCAACGCCTGGAATCTCTTCACGAACTCGCTGTTCGTCGCTTGGTCGACCTGAATCAGCTTGTCCTTGTGCGGATCCTCGATGTTGACTATCGATTCTTCGTCGTCGGCGCTGAAATCGAAGATCATGAACGATCGGCGCATCAATCCCGGGTGCATTCCTACCGTGTGCGGCACGACACGAATGCTGAGGTTGGGCCATTCGGTCATCTCCTTGAGGACGACGAGTTGTCGCATGAGCACCTCGCGGCCACCGATCCACCGGTGCAACGCTGCCTCGTCGATGATGTACCAGGCTCGCAGGCCTTCCTTGTTTGCGAGTAGTTCCTGCCGGCGCAGGCGTATCTGAACCTCGCGCTCGATCCCTTCAGGATCGGATATCTGCCCGCTGATCACGGCTCGGGCATAGTCTTCTGTCTGCAACAGACCGGGAAGTACGAAGCCCACGTAGTGCCGAATCTCGGACGCCGAGTTCTCATAGTCCAAGAAGTTGAAGAAATCCGGGGTGGAGAACTCGCGGTACCGATCCCACCACATCTCTTCCTTGGTGCGGCTGATCGCGAGCAGTTCTTCCGTTCGGTCCGGCTCGGTGATGCCGTAGTAGAGCAGCAAAGCCATGACGTCGGAGGTCGAGACGTTGACTACGCCCGTCTCCATTCGGATCACCTTGGAAGTCGACCATCCCATGGCCTCGGCGACCGATTTCTGTGTGCACCCTGCGCCCTCACGGATTCGGCGCAGCTCGGCTCGCAGCCGCCGCTGATGCATCACCCGGGTGCCACCCTGTGCCATCGACTTGTCCTCTCAGGCCAGGTGTTGATGAGTTGTGGCGAAACGCCACGTGGCACGAGGATACCTCGCAAGTGGCCTAGGTCATACTGCCAGTAGCAAACTTGCAACCTGGCAGCAAGAATGTGGCTCACCATCTGGATGAGCCACGAGACTTGCTGCCACGCGGGGGAATTACGAGGTGATGTCCTTGGTGCGGAAGCGGCGCCAGGCCAGGAGGCCGAAGAACGCTCCGTAGGCCACCGCGGAGAAAGCCCCCGCTGCCATGTTCGACCAGTCGATGTCCGTGGAGATCAGGTCGGACCAGGCGAACGCGTAGTGCGTCGGCAGGTAGTTGCGCAGGCCTTCCAGCGCGGTGATCTGGTCGAGGATCTGCGACAGGATCGCCACCAGCACCGTGCCGCCCACGGCTCCCAGCGGGGCATCCGTCGACACCGTGAGGAACAGGGCCACGCCGGCTACCCAGAGCAGGTGGATCGCCAGATAGCAGATCGTCAGCGCCAGGGCGATCATCGCCTGATCGAAGTCGATCGCGTCGCCCGTCGGGCTCACTGCCTCGCCCGCGCCGTAGAACACGACGCCGACGGCCAGCGCGACGGCCGGCAGCAGCGTCACCGCGAACAGCGACAGCAGCGCCGAGGCCACCGCCTTCTGGCGCATCAACCGATGCCGGGGGACCGGCATCGCCAGCAGGTACTTCAGGCTCGACCACGACGCCTCGCTCGCGATCGTGTCGCCGAAGAACAGTGCCACGATCATCGGGAGCAGGAAGCTGCCCGTGGCGAACAGGGCGAACACCACGAAGTTCGGCGCGCTGCGGGTCGCCAGGTCGACGAACCCGCCACCGCCCTGACCGCCGCCGTCGTCGGTGCCGAACTCGAACGCCGCCCACAGGATGAACGGCAGCAGCACCAGGAAGCCGAGCATGAGTTGGACGCGTCGGCGCCGCAGCTGGCGGACCAGCTCGACCCGCAGCCGCAACGTGCGGCGCGCCTTGTAGCCGACGACCGAACCGTCCGGGGCCACCTCGACGGTCTCGTGCGCGGCGGCTTCGGCGAGGACCTCCAGCGCCGCCGGGTCGGTGTGGACTTCGTGCTCGTCGTAGGCGGTACCGCCGCCGTCGACCGTGGGGCTCATCGGGAGGACTCCTCTCCCACCAGTTGCAGGAAGGCGTCTTCCAGGCGGCGGCGGGGACCGGCCTGCTCGACCGCGACGCCGGCCCGGACCAGGGTCGCCAGGGCCTCCGCGCGCGGCAGGCCGTCCAGGTCCGCGTGCACCAGCGGACCATCGACCACGACATCGTCCACGCCGTCCACCGACCGCAGCACCTCCGCGGCCTCCGTCGGCTGGTCGACCCGGAATGTGGCCTCGCCGGCGCCGCCCACGATCTCGTCCACCGGGCCGGCCGCGACGAGGCGGCCGTGGTGCATGACGACCACGTGGTCACAGGTCTGCTCGACCTCCGCCAGCAGGTGCGAGGACACCAGCACCGTCCGGCCCGCGGCGGCGTAGCGGCGCAGCACCTCGCGCATCTGGTGGATCTGCGGCGGGTCGAGCCCGTTGGTCGGCTCGTCGAGCACCAGCAGGTCCGGCAGCCCGAGCATCGACTGCGCGATCGCCAGCCGCTGCCGCATGCCCTGGCTGTAGGTGCGCACCCGCCTGTCCACCGCGTCGCCCAGCCCGGCGATCTCCAGCGCCTCCGAGAAGTGCGCCTTCTCGGTCGGCCGCCCGGTCGCCGCCCAGTACAGCTCCAGGTTCGCGCGCCCGGACAGGTGCGGCAGGAACCCGGCGCCCTCGACGAACGAGCCGATCCGGGACAGCACCGGCGCGCCCGAGTAGATCCGGTGGCCGAACACCCGGATGCTGCCGCCTGTCGCCTTGATCAACCCCATCAGCATGCGCAGGGACGTCGTCTTGCCGGCACCGTTGGGGCCGAGCAGTCCGAGCACCTGTCCGCGCTCGACCCGGAAGGACAGGTCGTCGACCGCCGTCACTCCGCCCGGGTAGCGCTTCGACAGGTTCTCGATCACCAGCGGCACGTCCACGAGGGCGGGGTCCGAGTCGACCGACCGGCGTCGCCGCAGCGCGCCCCAGATGCCGGCCAGCACGCAGATGCCCAGCACCACCGCGATCCCCAGCAGCGGACTCGTCGGCGGGCCGGTGCCCGAGCGGGTGCCCGACACGACCGGCGCGTCGACCGTCGCGGTCGACGCCACCGACACCCGGTACGCGGCGGCCTGCGTCGGCGTCGCGTACGCCTGGTCGGTGGTGCTGACGACGAGCTCGATCCGCCGGTCCGTCTCGATTGGACGGACGATGCCCGGCAGCGTGACCGTCACCTCTGCCGGCCGTCCGTCGGCCGGCAGTGCCGGGATCCGCAGCGGCGAGACGGCCGAGCCGGGCAGCAGCCGCGCCCCGTCCGAGCCGACGTCGTACAACTTCGCGAACAGCACCGCGCCGCCCTCGGGCACGGGTGCGCCCGGCACCGTCGACACCCGCAGCCGGACCGTGCTCGACCCGGCGATCAGCAGCTGCGAGGTCAGCGGTCGGCTGGTGAACCGCGCGGACTGGCCCGGCAGGTCGATCGACACCCGCCCCGCGAGCCGCGACGAGCTGCCGATGATCGCGCCGAGCCCCGGCATGCTGCTGACCGCGGCCGGGTTGCCGCCCGGCGGGTTGACGATCGTCTGCTCCGGCCCGTAGATCCGCACCGGCCGTCGGTTCGTGTTCGTGCCGTCGAGGCCCGGGTAGACGTCCGTCGACACCGTGCGCACCGACGGCGCGCCCTGCACCCGCAGCGCGCCCTGCACGGCGTACTCGAGCCCGGTGCCCGGGTCGGCGCCGCGGTCGCGCAGGTGGAAGTCGAACCAGTCGGCCATCTCGGCGCGCAGCTCCGGCCCGGGCCGCCCGCCGTCGTGGCCGCCGGTGTACCAGACGACCTTGACCTCGCCGCCCGCCTCGCTGATCTGCCGCGCCGTGGCGTCGGCCTGGTCGAGCCCGAACAGCGTGTCCTGCTCGCCCTGGACGAGCAGTGTCGGCTGGGTGATCTCGCCGGCCACCGACACCGGTGACACCGAGCGGAGCAGGTCCACGGTCTGTTGGCTGGCCCGCCCGGTCGTGGCGACCTCGGCGTAGGCGAGGCAGAAGTCCTGGCGGAACTTGCCGCACGGGTTGCCGGTGTCGAGCGGGGCACCGCCACCGGACGGGCCGCCGCCCGACGGCGGTGCCTCGGTGGGCGCGCCGCCGGTGTTGGCCGGGGCCTCCGCGTCGTCGTCCTCGTTGCCCGGCTCGATGGCGTCGGTCGACGGGTCGGCGAGGCCCGCGCCGCCCATGCCGGCCGCGAAGAAGATGCCTGCCCAGGACCGCTTGAACACGCCGTTCTCGGCGAACGCGTTGGCTGCGGGAGTGGCCGGCGTCGCGCCCGGCGTGGCCGAGTTCGGCAGCAGGGCCTGGCTCAGGTCGTTGTAGGTGATCGCCGGGGCGAGCGCGTCGACCCGCTTGTCGGTGCCCGCGAGCAGCAGCGACAGCGCGCCGCCGTAGGAGCCGCCGGTGACGCCGACGCGCGGGTCGTCCGGTCCGTCCTGCACCACCTCGGACCGCGTGCCGAGCCAGCTGACCAGCTCACTCGCGTCCGCCACCTCGGCGTCGCGGGAGTTCAGCGCGATCTGCCCGGAGCTGCGGCCGAACCCCCGCGCGGAGTAGGTGAGCACCACGAACCCGCGCTGCGCGAGCTCTCGCGCGTCCCCGTCGACGCTCTGCTTGTTGCCGCCGAACCCGTGCGCGACGATGATCGCCGGCGCGGGCGTGCGCTCCGGCAGGTACAGCGTCGAGTCGAGCCGGGTGCCCTCGCCGGCCCCGGCCAGGGTCTCCTCCCGGGTGCGCACGGCGGGTGGGTCGTCGGCGCTGTTGAGCCAGACCACGCCGGCCGCGGCGACGATGACGACGGCCAGCGCGACCAGGATCCGGCGCAGGTGAGAGCGGAAAAGTCGGGCCACACGGAAACCGTATGCGACGTTTCCTGAGAGTAGCTGAGAGCCTCCGGAGAAGTCCGAAATGCCCGATTCATCCGGATGTGACCAACGCCATCGCCCGTTCGGACCACCTGGACTGGTGCGATCCGGAGCGGCACGGGAGAATGGCAGGCAGTGGAGGGGAGTATTCCTTCGCGCCGACGTCGTCAGCACGGATCGCCCAGCGCGGATCCCGGCGCCGGCGGCCGGTTCCCGTACCGGCGGAAGAGACCTCCGGTCACACCTGTGTGTTCGGACCGGAGGTTCCCTGAATGAACGTTCCCCTGTGGGTCTGGCTCGCCACCGTCGGGGGCCTGATCGTGCTGCTCGCCATCGACCTGGTGATCGTCGATCGCAAACCGCACGAGGTCACCATCGGTGAGGCCGCCCGCTGGGTGGTCTTCTACGTCGCGGTGGCGGTGCTGTTCGGCGCCGGCATCTGGATGTTCGCCGACGGCACCTCGGCCGGCGAGTACTTCGCGGGCTACATCACCGAGTACTCACTGTCGGTCGACAACCTGTTCATCTTCTTGGTGATCATGTCGGCGTTCTCGGTGCCGGCGATCCACCAGCACGAGGTGCTGCTCGTCGGCATCGTGCTCGCGCTGATCCTGCGCGGCATCTTCATCGCGGTCGGCGCCGCGGCGATCTCCCAGTTCAGCTGGGTGTTCTACGTGTTCGGCGTGTTCCTCGTCTACACCGCCGTGAAGCTGTCCAGGTCGAACCTGGGGAGCGAGGACGAGGAGTACGAGGAGAACCGGATCACCAAGTGGGCCAGGAAGCTGTTCCCGGTGACCGACGACTATCACGGCAACAAGGTCTTCACCCGGATCGACGGCAAGCGCTTCGCCACACCACTGTTCATCGTGATGATCGCGATCGGCTCGGCGGACCTGATGTTCGCGGTCGACTCGATCCCGGCGATCTTCGGCCTCACGAAGGAGCCGTTCCTGGTCTTCGCCGCCAACGCGTTCGCGCTGATGGGCCTGCGGCAGCTGTACTTCCTGCTCGGCGGGCTACTCAAGCGGCTGGTGTACCTGTCGATCGGACTGGCGGTCATCCTGGCCTTCATCGGGGTCAAGATGGTCCTCGAGGCGCTGCACACCAACGCGCTGCCGTTCATCAACGGCGGCCAGCCGCTGAACGTGCCGACGGTGAACATCGCGGTGTCCCTGACGGTGATCGTGGGCGTGCTGGTGATCACCGCGGTGGCGAGCCTGCTCAGGACCCGTCACGTGGACCGCCGCGAAGCGGCGTCGAGTGCGTCGGACGAGTCGGGCAACGGCTCCGCATCGGATCAGGCCACCTCGACCAGGTCGTAGCTCGAGTGCAGCTCGGTCCACGTGGCGTGGTGCCAGCCGTCCGCGGAGTGGTACCGGCCGTCGTCGCCGGGCTGCCAGGTGCGCATCCGATTGTCGCGGACGGTCGGCAGGTCGGCGGGGTCCGGCGTGGTGCCGACCAGCCAGACGCGGGGTCTCTTCTCGTGCTCGGGGGTGTTCATGGTGGGCCTCTCGCTGTCGTCTTCGGTGATGTGATGCCGCTCACCAACCTTTCGTCACTGACGCTAAGGAGGTTTGGGCTGTGGGGGCATCGGGGAGACCCCCGGTTTCCCGGTGGGGAATCCCCTACCCGATCCACGAGCTACAGCAAGGTGTAGTTCAGGGCTTCACAAAGTCGTGACAACGGCAGGTCGAGGCCGGGGTAGTCGAGGGGGAGCAGCACGTCCGGGGTCGCCGGCAGCGCGTCGGCCGCGGGCTCGTCCCACAGGCAGACCGCCGGGTCGCCGGAGTCCATCGACGAGCGGTACCAGAGTCCGTCCAGGTCGGGGAACGCCGTGTGGATCGCCCGCGCCCAGGCCTGCGTGACGTCCTTCTGTCCGCTGCTGATCTCCTGCGACGCGCCGGCGCGGGTCGGCCAGAGCCCGGTCAGGTCGAGCAGCCGGAGCGTGCGCCGCGGCTGGAAGACGACCAGGTGCGGGCGGCGAGTGGTTCTGTCCACAATGGACGTCTGCTGGTAGACCTCGGCGACGCTCGTGCGAGCCGACAGCCCGAAGTACAGCACTCCCAGCTCCGAGTCGACCGCCCCGCCGCCGGGTCCGGGCGGGTGCGGGTCGAACCGGGCGTGGGGGAGCGGTCCGCTCCTGCGGAAGGTGTTCCACCGCTGGTGGTGTCTGCCGCCGGCGGCGAACACGCGGACCAGTCGGGTGCCGGAGTGCACCGCCACGACATCCTCGTGCGGGCGGAGCAAGGACTTCAGCGCAGCAGGGGCCGGCGGCTGGGGGAGCCGTGACATTCGTCGATGTGTCTCCTGGTCGCCGGCGGTCGGACGGCCCAGCCTACGCCGCGCGCGTGCGCAGGGTGAGCGAATCGGCTCGGTGCGTGCCCGGTGTCAGGCCGGGGTGCCGAGCGTGGCGACCAGCCGGGCGACGGTGGTCGGCTCGCCCCCGGCCAGCAGCCAGTCCCTCGGGCTGGTCGGCTCGCCGGCCGTCCGCAGGTCCTGTTGGGGCGTGGTCATGAACCCGGCCACCACCAGCGGCGGCTGATCCTCGGGTGCCGCCTCGAGCACCGGCTCCAGGCCGGGCAGCACGCCGTCGTTGGTGAACTGCCACACGGGCAGCCGCCAGCCGCCGCGGTCCTTCCAGCCCGTCAGTCGACCCTCGGCGAGCCGGTGTCGGACGCGGCTCGCGTCGACGTTGATCCGCTCCGCCGCGCCGGCGACGCTCAGCGCCGTGTCCCGCAGCACCGCCTGCAGCGCCACAGTCCGGGCGCGCGGGTCACGCTCGGACTCCTTGCGCGGCGCGAGGTCCAGGCCGACGTCCGTCAGCGCGGCGCGCTGCGAGTCGGTGAGGTACTCGGCGGGGTCGGGGTCGACCGGGGACAGCTGGCGCGCGGCGTCCTCGACCAGCGCGAGGAACTCGTCCGAGTCGACGCGCAGGCCCGCACGCGCGAGCGAGCTGCGTAACGAGGGGGGCATGCGCCCAGGTTAGCACGATCGTGCGCATTCGTGCGCGACCGACGGAGAGAGCTTCTTGACACCGCGAATCGGCAGCTCTAGCGTCTGAGTAATCGATTTCTCATCGATCCGCTCCAGGCGGCGAGGGATGCATGGACGACGGTGTCAGCCCGCTGGTCGAGATGATCGGCATCAGCAAGTCGTACGGCGGCGTGCGCGCCTGCCGGAACATCGACCTCACCGTGCGCGCGGGCGAGGTGCACGCCCTCCTCGGCGAGAACGGGGCTGGCAAGTCGACGCTGATGCGAGTGCTGTCGGGCGATGTCACCGACCACGACGGGGAAGTCCGCATCGCCGGCGCTCCCGTCCGGTTCGCCGCGCCGGTCGACGCGCAGCGCGCCGGCATCGCGATGATCCACCAGGAGCTCGACCTCGTGCCCGGCCTGTCGGTCGCGGACAACATCTTTCTCGGCCGCGAGCTGCGGACCCGCCTCGGCGCCGTCGACGGCCGGCGGATGAATTCGATTACCCGAGACCTGCTCGAGCGCTGCGGCATCGACCTCGACCCGCGCCGCCCGGTGGGGGAGCTGCGCACCGGCGAGCAGCAGCTGGTCACGATCGCCAAGGCGCTGTCGCTGGACGCCACCGTGCTGATCATGGACGAGCCCACGTCGGCGCTGTCCTCGGTCGAGGTCGAGCAGATGTTCACGGTGATCTCCGAGCTGCGCCGGGCGGGCGTCGGAATCGTCTACATCTCCCACCGCATGGACGAGATCGGGCGCATCGCCGACCGGGCGACCGTGCTGCGCAACGGCGCGGTCGTGGCCGGCTTCGACGCCCGCGAGCTGACCGCCGAGAAGGCGGCCGAGGCCATGGTCGGCCGCCCGGTCCAGGCCATGTTCCGCACCAGGACCGTCGAGCCGGGGGAGGAGATCCTGCGGGTCACCGACCTCGCGTTGCGGCCGCGCCGGGAACGACCGGGCCGCCGCGAGCCGAACGGGATCTCGGTGACCGTGCGGCGCGGCGAGATCGTCGGCGTCGGCGGCCTGCTCGGCTCCGGACGCACCGAGTTCCTCGAGACCCTCTTCGGCGCCGGCACCCGGGGCGGAGTCCACGGCACGATCGAGTTCCGCGGCAAGCCGGTGCGCCCGCGCAGCCCGCGCCACGCGCTCGGGCTCGGCATCGCGTTCGTGCCGGAGGACCGGCGCGTCGCCGGCCTGGCCATCGACCACTCGGTGCTGGCCAACACCGTGCTGTCCATCGTGGACCGGATCGCCGCGGCCGGCGTGGTGCCGCGGGCCCGGGAGACCGGTGCGGTCCGGCGCATAGTCGACGAGCTCAAGGTGAAGCTCGGCTCGATCACCGACGCGGTCGGCACGCTGTCCGGCGGCAACCAGCAGAAGGTCGTGTTCGGCCGGATGCTGCTGACCGAGCCGGTGCTGCTGCTGCTCGACGAGCCGACCAGGGGCGTGGACGTGGGCGCCAAGGCGGAGATCTACGCGCTGCTCGGTCGGGCCGCCGAGCAGGGCATCGGCGTGCTGCTGGCGTCCTCGGAGCTGGCCGAGCTGGTGGGGGTGTGCGACCGGGTCGTGGTGCTGTCGGGCGGGCGCGCCGTCCACGAGCTGGACACCAGGCACGCCGGCGAGGCCGACCTGCTCGCCGCGTCGATGGGCGAGGGAAGTACGGCGCTGGCGGTAGACGCGGGAGGAGAGGCATGAGCGAGCTTGCGAGCGAATCATCGATACAGGGCGACCGCGAGCGGCGAGACCGAGCCTGCGAGGGGTCGTCGTGAGCGACACGGACACGGCGCGCGAGCGGGAGAGCACGGCCAACGGCAACGGCCGCCGCACCGATGTGGTCGCCGCGCTCTTCCGGTTCCAGAGCCTGTTCGGCCTGGTCGCGGTGTTCGTCGTAGCCGTCGCGTTCTCCCCGCAGCACAACGGCGACCTGCTGTTCCTGAACAGCGACAACCTGTTCAACGTCGTCCGCGCGGTGTCCGAGATCGGCATCATGGCCGTCGGGATGACGTTCGTGATCCTGGTCGGCGGCATCGACCTGTCGGTCGGCGCGGTCCTCGGGCTGGCCGCGGTCGGGTCGGCCGTGCTGATGGTCGAGGACGACTTCGGGGTCGTGGCGGCGGTCGTGATCGTGCTGGCCATCGGGCTCGGCTTCGGCTTCCTGCAAGGGATCGCGTCCGCGTTGTTCGGCATCCAGGCGTTCATCGTGACGCTCGCGGGCATGCAGATCGCGCGTGGCCTGGCCCGCATCTGGTCCGGCGGCCAGGGTGTGGCGATCGCGTACGGGGACGACCCCGGCCAGGCGCCGGTCGCGTTCTCCCTGCTCGGCGAGCGCACGTTCAACGGGCTGGTGCCGATCCCGGCGCTGATCTTCGCGGTGGTCGCCGTGGCGGCCATCGTGTTCCTGCGGACCAGCGCGTTCTCCCGGCACGTGTACGCGATCGGCGGGAACGAGAAGGCGGCCCGGCTGTCCGGTGTGCCGGTGACGCGCGTCAAGGTGATCGTCTTCTGCATCGCCGGCTTCCTCGCCGCCCTGGCGGGGATCGTGCATGCCGGTCAGCTGAACCAGGGCAGCCCGAACGACGGCTTCGGCTACGAGCTCGACGCGATCGCGGCGGTCGTCATCGGCGGCACCAGTCTGATGGGCGGCCGCGGCACGGTCGTCGGCACGGTCGCGGGGGCGCTGCTGTTGGGGGTGCTCAACAACTTCCTCGGGCTGCACGGGGTGGACCCGAACGTGCAGCTGCTCGTGAAGGGACTCGTCATCGTCGTCGCGGCGGGCCTGCAACGCCTGCGGCCCGCGGCATGATCGAACAGAAAGAAGGTAGACACATGGCCCGACGTCGTGCCGTGGCGACCGTGCTCACCGCGGCCGCCGCGCTCACTCTGTCCGTCGCATGTGGAACGACCAGTGAGAACAGCGGCCAGCAGCAGGACGCCGGTGGTGCCAGCGCGAAGTGCGGTGGACCGGACGGCGAGTACACGATCGGGATGAGCCAGGCAAACGTTGCCGAGCCCTACCGGCAGCGGATGGACGACGACATCCGCGCTGCCGCCGAGGAGGTGCCGCAGCTCAGCGTGGAGTTCGCCGATGCCCAGCAGGACAACGCAAAACAGGTGTCCGATGTGGAGAACTTCCTCACCAAACAGATCGACCTGCTGATCATCAGCCCGAACGAGGCCACCCCGCTGACCGCGGTCGTGGCGAAGGCCTACAACAAGGGCATCCCGGTCGTCGTGCTGGACCGCAAGGTGGACGGGGACGCCTACACCACGTGGATCGGCGCGGACAACGTCGAGATCGGACGGACCGCCGGCGAGTACGTGGCGGAGAAGTTGTTGCCCAACGGCGGCAAGGTCGGCGAGATCCGCGGCCTCGCGGGCGCCACGCCGGCGAAGGAACGCGGCGACGGCTTCCGCGCGGGCATCGAGGGGTCGGGCATCGAGATCGTCGCGACGTCCGACGGCGACTGGCTGCGGGAGAAGGGCCAGGCCCAGGCGGACGCGATGTTCAAGGCGAACTCCGACATCCAGGTGCTGTACGCGCACAACGACCCGATGGCGGAGGGTGCGTACCTGGCGGCGAAGGCGGCGGGCAAGGAGAAGTCGATGAAGTTCATCGGCATCGACGGCCTGCCGATCCCGTCGGGCGGCATCAAGGCCGTGGAGGAGGGCCGCCTGTCGGCGACGCTGATCTACCCGACCGCGGGCAAGGAAGCGGTGGAGACGGCGAAGAAGATCCTGGTCGACTGCGACGAGGTGCCGAAGACGCAAACGCTGGAGACGAAGCTGATCACGGTCGAGAACGCGAAGGAGACCTACGCGGAAGCCAACAGCTGACCACGGTTGATGGTTGGGGTTCGCGAAGACGCGGGCGAATCCCAACCATCAACTACTGACGCGGCCGCACCTTCAGTCTCGACGAGAACTGCCGCGCTCGATGAGCCTGGCCCCCAACATGGTCGTCGTAGGTGCGCGGCCGTTGTCGGTGATCCGGGCCAGCAGCAGCTGTGCGGCCACCGAGCCGATCTCGTACGCCGGCTGCGCCACGACGGTCAGCGGGGGATCCACCAGGCCGGCCCACGGCACGTCGTCGAAGGCGACCACGCCCACGTCCGCGCCCGGGCGCAGCGAGCGGGTCCGCAGGGCCGCGAGCACGCCGATCGCCATGGCGCTGTTCGCCACGAGGATGGCGTCCGGGGGCTCGGACTGCTCCAGCAGCTCCGCGCACGCCCGACCCGCGCCCGCCTCCTTGAACTCCGTCCGCCGCACGAGCCGAGGTGACGAGCGGACCTTCGCCCCACGCAGCGCCTCCCGGTAGCCCGCCAGCCGGTCCTCGGCGGTGCGGACGCCCGCGGGCCCGGTGATGCAGCCGATCCGCTCGTAGCCCTGCGCCAGCAGATGCTCGGTCGCCTGCCGGGCCGCCACCCGGGTGTCCACGAGCACCGTGTCGCTGGTGCGATCCGGCAGCGGGCGGTCGACCGCGACAAGCGGCGTCCCGCGGTTGATCAGCCGGTCGACGTTGGTCGCGGTCGACGTGGGGGAGATGATCACGCCCGCCACCCGCTCCTGGATCGCCACGTCGACGTACCGGCGCTCCTTGTCGGTGTTCTCGTCCGCGTTGCAGAGCACCACCGAGTACCCGACCGTGTGCGCCACGTCCTCGACCCCGCGCGCGATCGACGTGAAGAACGGGTTCTCCACGTCGCTGATGATCAGCGCCAGGACCGCGGCCTCCTGCCGGCGCAGGTTCCGCGCCGGCCCGTTGGGCTGGTACCCGAGCTCCTCGGCGGCCGCCAGTACCCGAGCCGCGAGCTCGGGATCCACTGTGGACTTGCCGTTCAACGCCCGGGACACGGTCGCCGTGGAGACGCCCGCCCGGGAGGCAACGTCGCTGATGGTCGACACCTACCGCCTCGCTTTCCGCCCTCGTACCACGACCTTACCGGCCCTATTGACACACCCCGGAGGGCAGAATAGCTTCGATGAGAAAACGATTACTCCAGCCAAGGCAAGCAGTGCGCTCAGGAGGACCCGTGGCCCGGATCGGCGTGATCAACATCTCGGACGGGCGGGACTACGTCCACGGCGGCATCGCCGACTTCATCGTGGCCAACGAGGACCGGCTCGTGGCCGGGCTGACCGCGGCCGGCCACGAGGTGGTCCGCGCGAGCGCGCCCGTCTCCTCGAACACCCTCGCCACGAGCCTGGCTCGCGAAGTCGAGGCGGCGCAGGTCGACCTCACCGTCCTGCACTACTGCGTCTGGGCCTTTCCGCACTTCACGATGCTCGCCGCCGGCCAGCTGACGAGCCCGCTCGTGCTGCTCGCCAACATCGACCCCGTCCAGCCCGGCATGGTCGGCATGCTCGCCGCGGGCGGCGCACTCGACCAGATCGGCCGCACGCACACCCGGCTGTGGGGCGACCCCGAGGACGCTGCCCTGCTCGGGGCCATCGGCGTGCGGGCGCGCGCCGCGAGCGCGGTCGCGAAGCTGCGCGGGCAGACCTTCGGCCGGATCGGCGGCCGGCCGATGGGCATGAACACCGCGGTCGCCAACACCGACCAGTGGCAGCGCCAGTTCGGGGTCGACGTCGAGGAGATCGACCAGTGGGAGATCGTCCGCCGCGCCGAGGCCGCCGACGCCACGGAGAAGGCCAAGGCCCGTCAGTGGCTCGAGCAGCACGCCACCGTGCACTACGACGGCAAGAAGCTCACCGAGGAGCTGCTCGAGCGCCAGGTCGGCTCCTACCTCGCGATGCGCGAGCTCATCGACGAGTGGCACCTGGACTTCACCGGCATCAAGGGCCAACCCGAGCTCACCCAGTACTTCGCCACCATGGACGTCGCCGAGGCGTTCCTCAACGACCCGTACGACTGGAACGGGCCCAAGGAGCCGCACGTCTGCGCCACCGAGGCCGACATGGACGGCGCGCTGACCATGCAGCTCCTCAAGCACCTCGCGCACACGCCGGTGCTGTTCGCCGACGTCCGGCACTACCACGGCGACCGCGACATCTGGGACCTGTGCAACTCCGGCCAGCACGCCACCTGGTTCGCCGCGCGCAGCGACGACCCCGCCGAGAACCTCGCCAAGGTCCACCTCTACCCGGAGGTCTTCTTCTTCCCGGCCGGCGGCGCCTCCGTGCAGCACGTGGCCGCGCCCGGTGAGATGACCCTCGCCCGGCTGACCCGCAACGACGGCCGCTACCGCCTGCAGCTCATGCTCGGGGAGTTCGAGAACTACGACGAGGACACGACCGCGAGCCTGATGAACATGTCGACGCCGGAGTGGCCGCACGCGTTCGCCCGGCTCGACGCGCCCGCCGAGGTGTTCCTGTCCCGCTTCGGCGCCAACCACATCCACGCGGTGCCCGGCGACCGGCGGCCCGAGCTGCGCGCGGTGTGCGAGCTGCTGGACATCACGCTGGACGAGTTCACCCGTGGCTGACCTGTTCCTCGGCGTCGACATCGGCACGTCCAGCTCGAAGGGCGTGCTCGTCACCGGCCAGGGGAGGGTGCTGGCCAGGGCGAGCCGCGAGCACCGGACGGCCACCCCGCATCCCGGCTGGGTCGAGCACGACGCGGACGAGGTGTGGTGGGCGGACTTCCGCGCGCTGACGCGAGAGCTGGTCGCGGCCGCCGAGAAGGCCGCCGAGGGCCCGCTCGCCGGGCTCGCGGTCAGCGGGATCGGGCCGTGCCTGCTGCCCGCGGACGGCGCCGGGCGGCCGCTTCGTCCCGCCATCCTGTACGGCGTCGACACCCGGGCCGGCGCCGAGATCGCCGAGCTGACCGAGGAGCTGGGCGCCGAGGAGATCCTGCGCCGCGGCGGGACCCCGCTGTCCAGCCAGGCGGTCGGCCCGAAGATCCGCTGGCTCGCCCGGCACGAGCCGGACGTCTACGCACGCACCGAGATGCTGCTGATGGCGAGCTCGTACCTGGTCCACCGGCTGACCGGCCGCTACGTGCTCGACCACCACTCGGCGAGCCAGTGCGACCCCATGTACGACCAGGACGCGCTCGGCTGGGCTCCCGACTGGGCCGCCGCGGTCGCGCCCGGGCTGCCGCTGCCCGAGCTGGCCTGGCCCACGGAGGTCGTCGGCTCGGTCACCGCGCAGGCCGCGCGGGAGACCGGCCTGCCGCGGGGTCTGCCGGTCACCGCCGGCACGGTCGACGCCTGGGCCGAGGCGACCAGCGTCGGCGTCCGCGAACCGGGCGACGTCATGGTCATGTACGGCACCACGATGTTCCTCATCCAGGTGCTTTCCTCGCCCAGCCCGCATCCCGGGCTGTGGACGACGAGCGGCGTGTACCCCGGCACCCGGTCGCTGGCCGCCGGGATGGCGACCTCGGGCGCGGTCACCGACTGGCTGCGCCGGCTGGTCGGCGGCGAGTTCGCCACGCTGGTCGAGGAGGCCGCGGCGGTGCCGGCCGGCAGCCGGGGCCTGTTGCTGCTGCCGTACTTCGCCGGCGAGCGCACGCCGATCTTCGACCCGGACGCGCGCGGCGTGATCGCCGGGCTGACGCTGGAGCACGGGCGGGCGGAGCTCTACCGCGCGGCGCTGGAGGGCATCGCCTACGGCGTGCGGCACAACCTCGAGGTGATGCGCGAGGCGGGCGGACGGCCGCAGCGGCTGGTGGCGGTCGGCGGCGGTACGCAGGGCGGGCTGTGGACCCAGATCGTGTCGGACGTGACCGGCGAGGAGCAGCAGGTGCCGACCGAGACCGTCGGGGCCTGCCTCGGCGACGCGCTGCTCGCCGCCGGCGCCACGGGTGTCGACGTCGACCCGGCCGCGTGGAACCCGCCCGACCACACGGTGATGCCGGCCTCGCCGGGGCGGTACGACGAGTTCTACCGCCGCTACCGCGACCTCTACCCGGCGACGGTGGACGTCGCGCACTTCCTCGCGGCCGAGCAACACGCGGCGGACCGGGCCTGAGCCGTACTACGCTCGACCGCGTGCCAAGCGAAGCGGAAGGGTTCAGCGCGCGGGCGCTGTCGGAGAAGATCGACCAGATCATCCGCGAGGGCAACGTCCGGCGGATCGTGGTGCGCAACGGCGAGGGACGCACGGTGCTCGACGTCCCGGTGGCGGTGGGGGTGGTGGTCGCGCTGCTCGCCCCGATGATCACGGCGGCCGCGTCGGCGCTCGCGCTGGCGGGCGGCTGGCGGCTCGAGGTGGAGCGCACCGAGCCGGTGGTCGTCGACGAAGAGTCCGAAGAGGACAGCTAGGTCACGATCACCGGGCGGGCGAGGTCGGCGTTGTCGACGACGACCGTGGCGCGCGAGCGCGGGTCGCACTCGGCGAGGTAGAGCCGCTGGCCCTCGACGTAGCGGCGGTTTGACTCGGCGAGCGGGTCGGGGTCGGCGTAGTCGCGCGCCGCGACGCGCGGGATCGAGACGGCGAACGGCACCTCGAGCCAGACGGAGTAGTCCCAGAACCGGGCGAGCTCCGGGCGGTGGGTGAAGATGCCGTCCAGCACGAGGATCGCGCCGGGCTCGGCCGACTCCTGCGCCAATTCCAGCGGCGACTCGGCGCGCACGTCGTGCACGGCGCGGACGAACCGGCCGGAGCCGCCCGGTCCGAGCGGTTCGATCAGCAGCTCGACCAGCCTCGGGTAGTCGAAGGAGTCGCGGAAGAAGCCCTCCGGCGAGGTCCGGCCGCGCCGGTGCCGATCGGACCGCGGCCGGTGGAAGCCGTCGACCGACGCGCGGACCACCGGCGCGCCGCGGTCGGTCAGCGCACCGGCCAGCTCGTCGGCGAAGCGGGTCTTGCCGGCGCCGTCCACGCCGTCGATCGCGACCCGGCGCGCCGAGCGGGTCAGGATCTCGCCCGCGATCGCGGAGAGGAGTTCGTCTCGCACGGGGTGGAGTCAACCAGTTCGCGTGCAACGCTTTCCCCCAAGGGCTCCGTCCTGTCGGCATGGAGAAGGACTTACCCAGCTGGCCGCGGCTCGCGATCGCCGCCGCCCTGGTGGTGGGATTGGGTGTCGGGGTTGCCGGCACGGCCGTGGTCGTCGGGATGGCCGACGGCGAGCGGCGCCAGGACGTCGAGCCGGGGGCGATCTCGCTCGTCGCCTACGACTCGTGCGACTCCGCGCTGAGCGAGCTGAAGGCGGCGGCGTTGCCGAACGTCGGCCCGTACGGGTGGGGCGGCGGCTACGGCGAAGGCGACGTCGCCCGAGGTGGCGGCAGCCTTCCGGACGGCGAGATGCAGGCGGACGGCGCGGCGCCACGCGAGGGCGATGCGGCCGCCTCGGCCCAGGACAAGGCGGCCGCACCGGAGCCGGCGCCCGGGCATTCGGGTACCAACAACTACGAGTCCGATGTGGACGAGCCGGACATCGTCAAGACCGACGGCCGCCGGGTGGTCAGCATCGTCGACGGCCAGCTGCGGGTCGTGGACGCGGCCTCGCACAAGCAGACCGCCAGGCTCGCGCTGCCCAGCGGGTACGCCACGCAGCTGCTGATCTCCGGAGACCGCGCGCTCGTGCTCACCTCGTCGGGGGTGGCCATGCCGACGCCGCGCGACGGCGGCATCGTGCCCGAGCCGGCCCCGGTCGAGCCGGTGCCCGACGCCAAGCCCAGCCCCGAACCGGGTGCCAGCCCGCCGATCGACACGCCGCCGGTGGACCCGGCCTTCGGTTCACAACTCGTGCTCGTCGACCTCACCGGCGCGGGCCAGGTGCTCGGCACGCTCGCGGTCGAGGGCAGCTACCTCGACGCCCGCCAGGTCGGCACGGTCGCCCGGGTCGTCGTGCGCTCCACGCCGCGGTTGAAGTTCACCTACCCGGACGCCGGCCGCTCGGTCGACGACGCCGAGGAGGAGAACCACGGCATCGTCGAGTCTTCGTCCATTTCGGACTGGCTGCCGCGCTACCAGCTCGCCGCCGGTGGGCACCTCAGCTCCGGCGAACTGGTCGACTGCACAGCGGTGAGCCACCCGGAGCAGTACACCGGCAGCGGCCTGCTGACGGTGCTCACCCTCGACCTGCGCCGCCAGCTCGGCACCGGCACCCCGATCAGCATCGCGGCCGACGGCAACACCGTGTACGGCACCGGCACGAACCTCTACGTCGCCGACGACCACTTCGCCCACGGCGGCGGCCCGACCGAGCGCCCGGCGCCCGACGGCGGCCAGCGCACCGAGATCTACCAGTTCGACATCTCCGGGTCGGGCCGGCCGCGGCACGTCGCGTCCGGCGGCGTCGACGGCGGACTGCTCAACCAGTACTCGCTGTCCGAGCACGAGGGTCACCTGCGGGTGGCCACCACGGTCGGCGGTATGGAAGCGGAGTCGCACAGCATGGTCAGCGTGCTCACCCGGCGCGGCAACGAGCTCGCCCAGGTGGGTCGGATCGACGGGCTCGGCAAGGGCGAGCGCATCTACGCGGTGCGCTACCTCGGCGACACCGCCTACGTGGTGACGTTCCGGCAGACCGACCCGCTGTACACAGTGGACCTGTCGGAGCCGTCCCGGCCGCGGGTCACCGGGGAGCTGAAGATCACCGGCTACTCGGCGTACCTACACCCGGTCGGGGACGGCCGACTGCTGGGCGTCGGTCAGGAGGCGACCGTCCAGGGCTCGACCACCGGCACCCAGGTCTCGCTGTTCGACACGTCGAACCAGCGCGGCGCCAAGCGGCTCAGCCAGGTCCACTTCGACGGCGGACACTCCGAAGTGGAGGGTGACCCGCACGCCTTCCTGTACTGGCCGGAAAAGAACCTCGTGGTGCTCCCGATGGCGGTCATGTCGGACCCGGCGGCGCCCGGCACGGGTGCGGTCGTGCTCAGGGTGTCCGGTGACACGCTGACCCAGGTCGGCACGCTGCGCCACGAGGGTGCGGTCGGGTTCGCCCCGCGCCGCGCGCTGGTGATCGGCGACGAGCTGTGGACGGTGTCGCAGGCCGGCATGCTCGTCAGCGACCTCGACCGGCTGACTCAGGTGGCCTGGCTGCCCTTCACCTGAGCGGCCACGGGCCCGCGTCGGAGATAGGTCCACATCGGACTGACCAGCTCCGGCGCGGGCCCGGCCAGCGGCGGCGCCACGCCCTCGATCGCGGCCCGCCGGCCCTCGTCGTCCGCGACGAACTCCGGCTTGAGATGCTCGTTGTCGTAGTAGCGGTGGAACACCGGGGTGAGCGCGCCGGACATCGGCGGCACGATCCAGCTCCAGTCCGCCGGGCACGTCCGCCCGGCGGCCTCCTCCTTCTCCAGGTGCCTGAGGAACCGGGCGGACTCGGTGTGGTGGTCGCTGATCGTCGTGCCGGCCGCGGCGAACGAGTGCAGCACCGCGCGGTTGACCTCGACGAGCGCGGCGTCGCGCCACAGGGTCTGCGCCCGACTGGTGTCGAGCCCCATCCGCGCGGCCACCTCGGGCAGCACGTCGTAGCGGTCGTGGTCGGCGAAGTTGCGCGCGCCGATCTCGGTGCCCAGGTACCAGCCGCTGAACGGCGCGGCCGGATAGCTCACCCCGCCGATCGACAGCCGCAGGTTGCTGATCGCCGGCACCGCGTGCCAGCGCAGCCCGAGCTCGGCGAACCACGGCAGGTCGGGGTGGTGCAGCGGCACCTCGGCGAGGGCGTCGCGGGGGAGCGTGGCCAGGTGGGTCTCGGCGCCGTCGGACACCACGAGCGGCAGGACGTCGAAGGGTCCCGGGTTCGCCGGCGGGCGCCAGCCGATGCGGATGAGCGCCTCGGTGAACCGCACGTACCGCGGGTCGCCGCGGACCGTGCCGTCCGGCTGGCCGTAGCCGGCGTAGCGGATGAGCTGTTCGTTCCAGATCCGCGGGCCGGGTCGGCTGGGACGGTCCGGCGCGAAAACGGTGATCACCGGGCGGATCTTGCCGCGGTTGTGGGCGATGCGCAGGTGCTCGACGCACTGCCCGGCGACCTCCGCCGGCTCGCGGATCGCGCGCAGGTCGCGGACCTTCATGCTGCGCCAGTAGAGCCGGCCGATGCAGCGCGCGCTGTTGCGCCACGCCACCCGGGCGCCGAACGCGAGCTCCGCGCTGGTGTGCTGGTAGCTGCCGGTGAGCTCGATCTCCGCGCGCACCCACTCGACGCGCCGTGCGGGGCAGCCGGCGTCGGGGTTCTCCGCGTGGAACAGCCTGATGAACTCGACCGCCTCGTCGACCTCGGTCACGCGCGAGAACCTACCGTGATCTGATCGTGATCGAATTGGTCATACCGGATCGGCCTAGCCTGAACCCGGCGGGACCAGCAGTGGTGCCCCAGTGGGTGAACGGCCTCGGGAATGGTGGCGACGGTCCACTGCGGGTAGACATCAGTGGTGACCGACTACCCACCCGGTGAAGACCCGCGGCGCTGGCGAGCGCTGGCGGTGACGCTCGCCGGCGGGTTCATGATCCTGCTCGACGTGAGCATCGTGACCGTCGCGGTGCCGTCCATCCAACAGGGCCTCGACGCCTCGGCGAGCGGCGTGCTGTGGGTCGTGTCCGGCTACCCGCTGACGTTCGGGCTGTCGCTGGTCGCCGGCGGTCGGCTCGGCGACGCGTTCGGCCGGCGCCGGATGTACCTGGGCGCGCTGACCGGGTTCGTGCTCACAAGCGTGCTGGCCGGTCTCGCGCCCTCGCTGCTCCTGCTGATCCTCGCCCGGCTGCTGCAGGGCCTGTTCGCCGGGCTGGTGACCCCGCAGAACGGCGGGCTGATCCAGGACCTGTTCCGCGGCCCCGAACGCGGCCGGGCGTTCGGTCTGCTCGGCGCCACGATCGGGCTGTCCACGGCGGCTGGCCCGGTGATCGGCGGGGTGATCCTCGCCGCGTTCGGCGAGCCGGACGGCTGGCGCTGGGTGTTCCTCGTCAACGTCCCGTTCGGACTGCTCACGCTCGTGCTCACGTGGTTGTTCGTGCCGGCGATCCCGCGCCGCGACGTCTCCACCGACATCGACGTCGCCGGCATCGTGCTGCTCGGGCTGGCCGTGCTGTGCGTGCTGTTCCCGATCGTCCAGTCCGACGCCGGTGGGCTGCAACGGTTCTGGTGGCTGTTCCTCCCGGCCGCGCCGCTCGGCTACGCGTTCCTGCGCTGGGAGCGCCGCCGGGTCGCCGTCGGGCGCGCGCCGCTGGTGGACCTGCGGCTGTTCACGGTCACGCCGGGGTACGCGGCCGGCATGGCCATCGGTGCCGTGTACTTCTGCGGCTTCGCCGGCATCTGGCTCGTGTTCGCCGTCTTCTTCCAGGACGGGCTGGGCTACTCGCCGCTGGAGTCCGGCCTGTCGGTGACGCCGTTCGCGCTCGGCTCGGCGGTGTCCGCGTGGCTCGCCGGGCGGCTGGTCGACCGGTGGGGGCGGCGGCTGACGATCGCCGGGCTCGCCGCGGTCGCCGTCGGGCTCGGCACGGTCGGGCTCCTGACGCTGCTGGTCGAACCGGCGCACCTGCTGCTCTGGATCACCCCGCCGCTGCTCGTCGCCGGGGTCGGCGGGGGAGCGGTGATCGCGCCGAACACCACGATCACGCTGTCCTGCGTGCCGACCCGGATGGCCGGCGTGGCGAGCGGCGTGCTGCAGACCGGGCAGCGCGTCGGCACGGCGATCGGCGTCGCGGTGCTCGCCGCGCTGTTCCACGCGATGGTCGGCGGCTCCGGCTATCCCGCCGGGCTCGCGGTGGCGCTGTTCGCGGCCGTGCTGCTGGTGCTCGTCGCGCTCGTGTTGGCCGTCGTCGATTTCCGTGGGAATCGTGGGAACAACGAGTTGGAAAATTTCCCCACACACTCTATGGCATCTGGTCAATAACAACTATTCTCGTGTGCGGAGGCGTTCTTGCCGGCCGCGATGGCAGTCCCCTGCGCACCCTGTCGCCGCGGTCCGAGGGCCGCTTCGTCGCTCAATTCCTGATGTATGTGGCCGGCGTTCTCGCGTCGGCGGTTCGCCCGCGCGTGCCCGTCGGCCAAGGGACGGAGAGATCGATGCGAAAACTGGTAATCCGAGCGCTCGTCGTGGCCGCGTCGGCCGCGACCGCCCTGCTGGTCTCGACCGCCGCCGCGCAGGCGTCGGTCCAGCCGGGCGAGCAAGACCCGGTGTTCGACGCCCCCGCCGGTTCGGTGGAGGTGCTGGTCACCAAGCTCAGCCACGGCGACGCGACCTCGCGGCTGCGCTCGTCGGGCATCACGTGGTCGTCCAGCGGCAACTGCAGCGACCGCAACAACCCGACCTGCACGTCGTTCGAGCAGGTCAACCTCGCCACGATCCAGGGAGCCCAGACGCTCAAGTCGGCCAGCGGCTGTGCGCTGAACGTCACCGGCGGGACCGAGACCGGTCACGCCAGCGGCACCTACAGCCACTGGAACGGCTACAAGCTGGACTACAGCCTCAGCACGTGCGTCAACAACTACGTGCAGGGCACCTTCACCTACATCGGTGGAAGCAAGTGGCAGTCCGGCTCGGGCAACATCTACTACAAAGAGGGCAACCACTGGGACGTGACGTACTACAACTGCGGCGGCTGCTGAGCTGATCGCGCTCACGGCGCCCCCGGCCCCCATGGCCCGGGGGCGCCGTTCTGTTCAGGCCCAACGGATCGGCAGGTGTTTGATCCCGTTCTGGAAGTTCGACCGCAGCCGCACCGGCTCGCCCGCGGGCTCGACCTCGCCGAGGATGTCGAACAGCGCCGTGAACAGCGCCCGCATCTGCACCTTCGCGAGGTGCGCGCCGATGCAGTAGTGCGGCCCGTGGCCGAAGCCCAGGTGGTCGTTCGCCTCCCGGGTGACGTCGAAGCGGTCCGGCTCGGTGAACGCGCGCTCGTCGCGGTTTGCCGAGGAGAACCAGACCACGATCTTGTCGCCGGCCCGGATCCGCGTACCGCCGAGCTCGGTGTCCACTGTGGCCGTTCGACGGAACCGCATGACGGGCGACCACCAGCGCATCATCTCGTCGACCGCCTTCGGCAGCAGCGTGCGGTCCGCGCGCAGCTTCCGATACTGGTCCACATTGGACATGAGGGCGAACATGCCGCCGGGCAGCGAGTTGCGCAGGGTCTCGTTGCCGGCCACGGAGAACAGCCAGAAGAGGTTCTCGAACTCGCCGATGCTCACGTTGCCGCCGGCGTCGTCGATCTCGCGCATGAGGTTGGACATGATGTCGTCGCCGGGGTTGCGCCGCTTGTACTCGCCGAGGTCGTGGGCGTAGGCGTAGAGGTCGGGCATGCCGGCGCGGGTGCGCTGGTCGGGCAGCCGGCCGGCCGCGTCGGGCTCGGGCCGCAACGCGAGCGCGCGTCGCGCCATCTCCGTCGAGCCCTCGCCGGCCTTCGCGGAGACCGCGTACTCGTGGTCCTGGTAGCCGATCACCCGGTTGCTCCAGTCGAACATCAGCCACCGGTCCTCGCCGGGCACGCCGAACAGCTCGGCGAGCGTGAGCAGCGGCAGGTCGGCGGCGATGTCGGTGGCGAAGTCGCACTGCCCGCGGTCGGCGACGTTCGTGACGAGGTCGCGGGCCCAGCCGGAGATCCGGTCCTCGAGCCGCGCGATCGCGCGCGGGGTGAACGCCCGGGTCAGCAGCTTGCGCAGGCGGGAGTGCTCGGGCGGGTCCTGGTTGAGCATCATCTGTCGGACGAAGGCGAGCGTGGCCTGGTCCGGCGGGTCGGAGATCTGCGTGGCACCCAGGTGGGAGGAGTACACCGCGGCGTTGCGCATGACCTCCTTGACCTCGGCGTGCCGGACGACACCCCAGAACCCGGGCCCGGCCGGCCACTGGTCGACGGCCGGCTCGTCCATCCACACCACGGCCGACTCCGCGCGCAGCCGGGCGAACCTCTCGTGCGGCACGCCGGTCAGGTAGGTGTCGGGGTCGACGATCACGTCGGTGTCGGCGGACATGCCGCCATTCTGCTACCGGTACGGCAGGATCATGGGCGTGTACATGGCGAGGCACGGCGACGGCGACCCGGTTCTCCTGCTGCTGCACGGACTCGGCGCGACCGGTGCGGTCTGGGACGGGCTCGTGTCGTCGCTCGACGGCCGGTGGCCGGGGACGGTGCTGGTGCCGGACCTGCCGGGGCACGGCCGGTCGGAGCCGTTGCTGCGGTACTCGTTCGGTTCACTGACCGCGGCGGTCGCGGCGGCGCTCGAGCCGGGGCGACCGGTTGCCGTGCTGGGCCACTCGCTCGGCGGCGTGCTGGGGCTGGCGCTCGGGAGCGGCTGGTTCGGCGTGCCGGTGTCGGGGGTGTGCGGGCTGGGGATCAAGGTCCGGTGGTCGCCCGACGAGCTGGCCAAGGCGGCGTCGCTGGCCGCGAAGCCCGCGAAGACGTTCGGTTCCCGCGAGGAGGCTCTGGACCGCGCGCTTCGAGTGGCGGGCCTGCACGGGAAGGTGTCGACTCTCGAGGCCGGCGTGGTGTCGGCGTCCGACGGCTGGCGGCTCGCGCTGGACGGGGCGGCGTTCGGGGTCGGCGCGCCGGACATGGCGGGCCTGCTGGCGGCGTGCCGGGCGACGGTGGTGCTCGCGTCGGGAGAGACGGATCCGATGTCGCCGCCGGCGCACCTGCGTGAGCTGTGTGCCGACGCGGTCGAGCTGGCCGGCGTCGGCCACAACGCCCACGTCGAGAACCCGTCGGCGTTGTGGCCGCTGCTCGACCGGCTCGCCTAGCTGACGCCCAGCAGGTCGACGACGAAGACGAGGGTCTCACCGGGCTTGATGGCGCCGCCGGCGCCGCGGTCGCCGTACCCGAGGTGCGGCGGGATGACGAGCTTGCGCCGGCCGCCGACCTTCATGCCGGCCACGCCGCGGTCCCAGCCGGCGATCACGCGGCCGCCCCCGAGCGGGAAGCTGAACGGCGCGCCGCGGTTCCAGGAGGCGTCGAACTCCTCACCGGACGAGTGCGCGACGCCCACGTAGTGGACGCTCACCTGCTGACCGGGCCGTGCCTCGTCCCCGTCGCCCACGGTGAGGTCCTCGACGACGAGGTCAGCGGGCGGCGGCCCGTCGACCGGGTCGACTACGGGCTTCTCGAGAGCCATGCGGTTCTCCTTCTGGTTTCTCGTTGCTACCCGGCTCATCCAACCAGCCACCCACTCAACCGGCAGCGAGAACCCCGCCCGCCAGACCACCTCTGTCAACGGTGGATCACGGACCGTGTCTATCCATTGAGGAGCAACACGTTCCGTGCCGTTCGCGCGATAACTCGGCATGAGCACCGAACGCGTTCTCGGCGTGGACGCCTGCCGGGCAGGCTGGATCGGCATCGCGCTGGACGGTGACCGCGTCGACGCCTACCAGACCCGCACCATCACCGACCTGGTCACGGCCGCCTGGGCCGACGGCGAGCTCGCGGTGATCGCCATCGACATCCCCATCGGCCTCCCCGACAACACCCGGCGGCGGGCCGACGTCGAGGCCCGCCGGGCGGTCGGCCAGCTGGCGTCGTCGGTCTTCTACACGCCGGTCCGCGGCACCCTCGACTTCGCCGACCACGGCAGCGCCAGCGCGCACAACCGCGAGCGGGTCGGCGAGGGCATGTCGATCCAGGCGTTCGGCCTGCTGCCCAAGGTGCGCGAGGTCGACCTCTGGCTGCCGAACGCGCCCTGCGACGTCGTCGAGGTCCACCCCGAGGTCAGCTTCGCCACCCTCGCCGGCGCGCCGCTCGACGCCCGCAAGCACACCTGGACCGGCGCGCGGCTGCGGCACCGGCTGCTGACCGACATCGGCATCACGATCGGCGACATCGGCGAGGCCGGCGCGCGGGCGAACGTGGACGACGTCCTCGACGCGGCCGTCGCCGCCTGGACCGCGCGGCGGGTCAACCAGGGCACGGCCACCTCGCTGCCGGCGACGCCGGAGACCTTCACCGACGGCGTGCACAGCGCGATCTGGCGGTAGCCCGGCCGGGAGTGAAACGGCGCGGAGTGGGTACGTCCGGGGCAACGGACGCCCAGAGAGAGGCAAGACAATGATCATGCGCCGGATCGCCCGCCCGCTGCTGGCGGCCGTATTCGTGTCCGGCGGCATCGACTCGCTGCGCAACCCCAAGCCGCCGATGCAGACCGCCGAGCCGATGCTCGACAAGGCGCGGGAGCAGGTCGGGGACAAGGTCCCGGACCAGGTGCCGACCGACACGGAGACCCTCGTCAAGCTCGACGCCGCGATCAAGATCGGCGCCGGCATCGCGCTGGCGCTGAACAAGTTCCCGCGGCTCGCCGCACTGCTGCTCGCCGGCACGCTGGTCCCGACGACCGCGGCCGCCCACCGGTTCTGGGAGTACGAGGACCCGCAGGAGCGCTCCGCGCAGCAGATCCACTTCTTCAAGAACCTGGGCCTGCTGGGCGGCCTGATGATCGCTGCGGGTGACACGCACGGCAAGCCGTCGGTCGCGTGGCGCACGAAGCACGCGGCGAACCGCGCCACCGGCAAGGTTCAGGGTGCGGCCGGGACGGCGACCGGCAAGGTCCAGGGTGCCGCGAGCACCGTTCAGGGCAAGGTGCGGGCCCTCACCCCGGGCTGACCCCGACACTCCGCCGCCGCCCGACGAGTTGGTAGGCGGGCAACGGCCGGTTGCCCGACGCGGCGGCGACCGAGCGAAGCACGTCGAGCTGGCTCACGAGCAGGTCGTGGGCCGGCTCGGTGCGTTCGCCCAGCGAGCGCGACGCCAGGTCGAGGCACGCCCTGATCTCCCAGTCGGCGTCCGGCAGACCGGCCGTGTCCACCGCGCGAACCTCGTCCACCTCCCAACCGGTCGCCGCCGCGAGGCGCAGCAGGGCCTCTCGGGAGAACGGCGTGCGGACGTTCCAGCCGTCGGTCAGACCGCTCGCCACCAGCTGACCCTGGATCAGCACGGCCAGCAGGTGCGGCAACTGCCTCGCGTCGCCGGGCCTGAGGTCCCACTCCGCGAAGCACAGGACGGGCGCCCACGACCGGACCGCGTCGAGGGTGGCCCGCAGCTGATCGAGGGACGCGAAGTACCACGAGCTGTGCGCGAGCACGACGTGGTCGAACTCGTCGTCCGGGAAATCGTTGGCGAGCACGTCGAAGCTCAGCCGCACGTCCACGCGCGTACCGAGCGGACCGGCCGACAGATCGGCCGTCGCCTCGCCGATGGTCGTCGGCGACCCGTAGTCCGGCCCGGCGGAGTCCACCGCGACGACCCGTCCCCGCGGCCCGACCGCCTCGGCCAGCGCCGCAGTCATCTCGCCTTGGCCGCAGCCGATCTCGAGCACCGAGGCACCGGCGCCGATTCCCCAGCCGGTCACCAGTGACCGGCGGAACTCGTTCACCAGCCCCGTTCGCGCCATTCGCCGAGCTTGGGGCGCTCCTCACCGAGCGTCGAGTCGTCACCGTGACCCGGGTAGAACCACGTGTCGTCCGGCAGGTAGTCGAACAGGCGCGCCGACACGTCGTCGACCAGCGACGCGAAGTCCTCCGGCGACATCGTCTTCCCGACGCCACCCGGGAAGAGCGAGTCACCCGTGAACAGGTGCGGGTGGCCGGCCGGGTCCCGATACACCAACGCCACCGAGCCCGGCGTGTGGCCGCGCAGGTGGATGACCTCCAGCGAGCAGTCGCCGACCGCCACCGTGTCGCCGTGCGCGACCAGGCGGTCCGGCGGCACCGGCAGCGGCTCCGCGTCCAGCTCGTGCGCGATCGTGTTCGCGCCGTACGCCCCGGCCACCGCGCCCAGCGCCTGCCAGTGGTCCTGGTGCTGGTGGGTGGTGACGATCGTGCGCAGCGTGGGGCGGTTGTCGTCGTGCCCGATGAGGTCCGACAGGCGTTCCGGCTCGTTCGCGGCGTCGATCAGCAGCGCCTCCTGCGTGGCCCGGCACACCAGCAGATAGGCGTTGTTGTCCATCGGTCCGACGGAGATCTTCGTGATGGTCAGCGCGTCCAAGGTCCGCCGCGCGGCAGACCCACCCGGCTCGACGTGACCGCTGTAGTCCTCGACAACATCCACATCGCGACCATAGCGCGCCGCACCGACAGCCTGACAGCATGGCGACATGACCAAGGGCTGGACCTGGCTCAACGAACCGGCCACCTGGACCGCCGAAGGCGACACGCTCACTGTCACGACAGACCCGGAAACCGACTTCTGGCGCACCACTCACTACGGCTTCGTCCGCGACTCCGGTCACATCCTGGGCGCGACCCTCGAGGTCGACTTCACCCTCACCGCCACCTTCGCGGGCGACTACCGCGAGCAGTACGACCAGGCCGGCATCGCCATCCGCGTCGACGAGGAGAACTGGATCAAGAGCGGCATCGAGCTCGTCGACGGTCAGCAGCAGATCTCCGCGGTCGTGACCAGAGGCTTCTCCGACTGGTCGGTGGCCCCGGTCGCCCAGCCGGACACCGTCACGATCAAGGCCGACCGCTCCGGTGACACCGTGACGATCACCTACGGACTCGACGGCGCGGAGCCGACCACGCTGCTGCGCCTCGCCTACCTGCCGCCGGCCGGCAAAGTCCTGGCCGGCGTCATGGCGGCCTCGCCCACCGGCCGCGGCTTCCCGACCACGTTCACGAACGTCGAGCTAGCCCCACGCGGGTAGCACCGGCACGTCGCCGTCGAGCTGCTGGCCGTCCCCGCGCCCGGTCAGCCACGCCAGCACCGGCGCCGCCTTGCCGGACACCGGATGCGGCTCGCCCTCGAGCCCGCCGACGAGGTCCCAGACCCGCTCCTCGCCGTCCGGCAGCGTCACCGTCAGGTGCACCGACGGCCCGTCCGGCCGGCCGACGAGCCGCGAGACCGCGCTGCCGAGCATCGCCTCGACCTGCTCGTCCGGGATGTCGGCGAACCCGAAGTCGACGTCGAGGTCGACGAGGTGCACCCACAGCTCGAACAGCCGCATCGACGGGATGTTCGCCGCCGGGAAGACCGTCGAGCCGCGGCCGGCGACCGACGCGAGCCACTGCGAGTCCGTCAGCCGCTCGCCGGCGTCCGCGAACCGGTCGCTCGCCGCGCGCAGGTCCTCGTGCACGACCTGGGCGAGGCGGTGGGCGCCTTCCTCGATGTCCGCGTCGCGGTCGGCGTTGCTCTGGTACATCGGGTGCTCGACCCCGGTCCGCGCCCACGTGAGCAGGTTCACGAAGGCGTCCGCGTTGCGGGCGAGGTGGGTGATCACGTGTCCCCGGGTCCACCCGGGAAGCAGGCTGGGCTGGTGCATCCGCCGGTCGTCCAGCTCCCCGACGGCCTGGTCCAGTCTCTCGGTGGCCGCCCGGACGTCGGCCAGACATCGCCTGGCCTCGGCCGCGGCCGACCGTTCGTGCGCGCGGCGCTGCTCGGGCACGGTGTGCCGCACGGACGCTTTCGATGAGATGCTGGAGCCAGTCATACCGCCATCCCCGCGAGTCGGTAGTTCAGAATGGGCTTTGCACCAGACCTGGTCTCCCCAGCCTAGGTGAGCAGCGCCCACCTGGGATAGCCGATCGCCTCGGACGTCCGCCGCAGAAATTGTCGGTGCGCCGTCCTAGCATGGCCTCGGCCACCGCGGGAACCGTCTGACCTGCGGGTGACCGATCCAAAGCGGCATCTCCGAAGGGACTTCAGTGGCTGACCGCCTCGTTGTTCGCGGCGCCAGGGAGCACAACCTGCGCGGCGTGGATCTCGACCTGCCCCGGAACAGCATGATCGTCTTCACCGGGCTGTCGGGCTCCGGCAAGTCGAGCCTGGCGTTCGACACGATCTTCGCCGAGGGCCAGCGCCGGTACGTCGAGTCGCTGTCGGCCTACGCCCGGCAGTTCCTCGGCCAGATGGACAAGCCGGACGTCGACTTCATCGAGGGCCTGTCGCCGGCGGTGTCCATCGACCAGAAGTCCACCAGCCGCAACCCGCGGTCGACGGTCGGCACGATCACCGAGGTCTACGACTACCTCCGCCTGCTCTTCGCCCGCGCCGGCAAGCCGCACTGCCCGCAGTGTGGCGAGCCGATCAGCAAGCAGACCCCGCAGCAGATCGTCGACCAGGTGCTGGCGATGGAGGACGGCGTCCGCTTCCAGGTGCTCGCGCCGGTCATCCGCGGCCGCAAGGGGGAGTACGTCGACCTGTTCTCCTCGCTGCAGTCGCAGGGCTACTCGCGCGCCCGGGTCGACGGCGCGGTGTACCAGCTCACCGAGCCGCCGACACTGAAGAAGCAGGAGAAGCACGACATCGCGGTGGTGATCGACCGGCTCACGGTCAAGCCGTCGGCCAAGCGCCGGCTGACCGACTCGGTCGAGACCGCGCTGCGCCTGGCCGACGGGCTAATCGAGCTGGAGTTCGTCGACCTGCCGGACAACGACCCGGCGCGCACCCGCGGCTTCTCCGAGAACCTCGCGTGCCCCAACGGCCACCCGCTCGCCATCGAGGACCTCGAGCCGCGCTCGTTCTCCTTCAACTCGCCCTACGGCGCCTGCCCGGCGTGCACCGGCATCGGCGTCCGCCAGGAGGTCGATCCCGAGCTGGTGGTGCCGGACGACGAGCTGAGCCTCGCGGACGGGGCCATCGCGCCGTGGGCCGGCGGGCAGACGGCCGACTACTTCATCCGGCTGCTCGGCTCCCTGGCCGAGACGGTCGGGTTCCGCATGGACATGCCGTGGCGGCGGCTGACCGCCAAGGCGCAGAAGGCGGTGCTGCACGGCATCGACGAGCAGGTGCACGTCCGGTACCGCAACCGGTACGGCCGCGAGCGCTCGTACTACGCCAACTACGAGGGCGTGATCCCGTTCCTGGAGCGGCGCCAGGAGCAGACCGAGTCCGACTACATGCGGGAGAAGTACGAGGGCTACATGCGGGAGGTGCCCTGCCCGTCGTGTCAGGGCACGCGCCTCAAGCCGGAGATCCTCGCGGTCACCCTCGCGCACAAGAAGCACGGCGCGCGGTCCATCGCGGAGGTCTCGGCGCTGTCGATCGCCGAGTGCGCGGAGTTCCTCGACGGGATGTCGCTCGGCCGCCGCGAGACGATGATCGCGGGCGCGGTGCTCAAGGAGATCCAGGCGCGGCTGCGGTTCCTGCTCGACGTGGGCCTCGACTACCTCTCGCTCGACCGCGCGTCGGGCACCCTGTCGGGTGGCGAGGCACAGCGGATCAGGCTCGCGACGCAGATCGGGTCCGGGCTGGTCGGCGTGCTGTACGTGCTCGACGAGCCGTCGATCGGCCTGCACCAGCGGGACAACCACCGGCTGATGGAGACGCTCCTCCGACTGCGCGACCTCGGGAACACGTTGATCGTCGTCGAGCACGACGAGGACACCATCCGCGGTTCCGACTGGGTGGTCGACATCGGCCCGGGGGCGGGGGAGCACGGCGGCAAGATCGTCCACAGTGGACCGTTCGCGAAGCTGCTGAAGAACAAGGAGTCGCTCACCGGCGCGTACCTCGCCGGACGGATGGCGATCCCGGTGCCGTCGATGCGCCGCCCGGCCGACCACAAGCGGCAGCTGACCGTGGTCGGCGCGCGCGAGCACAACCTGCGGGGCATCGACGTGTCGTTCCCGCTCGGCTGCCTGGTGTCGGTCACCGGAGTGTCCGGGTCGGGTAAGTCGACGCTGGTCAACGACATCCTCGCGACCGTGCTGGCGAACAAGCTGAACGGCGCGCGGCAGGTGCCGGGTCGGCACACCCGGGTGCGCGGGCTCGACCAGGTGGACAAGCTGGTGCGGGTCGACCAGTCGCCGATCGGCCGCACGCCGCGGTCCAACCCGGCGACGTACACGGGCGTGTTCGACCACGTGCGCAAGCTGTTCGCGGCCACGACGGAGGCGAAGGTCCGCGGCTACCAGCCGGGCCGGTTCTCGTTCAACGTCAAGGGCGGCCGCTGCGAGGCGTGCGCGGGCGACGGCACCATCAAGATCGAGATGAACTTCCTGCCGGACGTGTATGTGCCGTGCGAGGTGTGCAAGGGCGCCCGGTACAACCGGGAGACGCTGGAGGTGCACTACAAGGGGAAGACGGTCTCCGAGGTCCTCGACATGCCGATCGAGGAGGCGGAGAAGTTCTTCGAGCCGATCAAGGCGATCCACCGCCACCTGCGCACGCTGGTCGACGTGGGGCTCGGGTACGTCCGGCTGGGCCAGCCGGCCCCGACCCTGTCGGGCGGCGAGGCGCAGCGAGTGAAGTTGGCGTCCGAGCTCCAGAAGCGCTCGACGGGCAAGACCGTGTACGTCCTGGACGAGCCGACCACCGGCCTGCACTTCGAGGACATCCGCAAGCTGATCGACGTCATCAACGGCCTGGTGGACAAGGGAAACACGGTCATCGTCATCGAACACAACCTGGACGTGATCAAGACGTCCGACTGGATCGTGGATATGGGTCCGGAAGGCGGGTCCGGCGGCGGCTTGGTGATCGCTGAGGGGACGCCGGAGGACCTCATCGACGTCGAGGAGAGTTACACGGGGCAGTTCCTCAAGCACGTTCTGGCTTGAGGTCTCGCTCGGGGTGAGGTTGGTGGGTCCGGGGGCGGGGTGTGCCTGGGCGCGGCGGGTTCCCATTGGTGCGGCTTGAGCTTGCGGGTTGCGGGCCGTTGTTGTTCCGGCGCGGCTGGGATGGTCGACCCGTTCAGCTGAACCGATACTCAACCCCGGTCAGCGAAGCCGACCGCTCCCAAAGCTGCCGAGCCACCGAAGTGTCTCGCGACGCCTTCGACGAGCCGACCACCTTCGGGTGGCCGTATTGCTCGAAGAGCCCGCCCGGGCCGGCGAAGCTTCCGTTGGGTACGTCGGCCACGGCGGCGTACAGCGTCGGCAACGCGCCCATGGTCGCGCTCTGCGCGACGATCCGGTTGCCGATCGCCATGAACCAGTCTTGGAAGGACTCCGTGTGGGACTGCAGGTTCGTCGACGCGTACCCCGGGTGCGCGGCCGTCGCTCGCAGGGGTGAGTCGGCCTCGTCGAGCCGGCGGCTCAGCTCGTAGGTGAACAGCAGGTTGGCCAGCTTCGACTGACCGTACGCCGGCCAGCGGTTGTACCGCCGGCGCTCCCAGTTGAGGTCGTCCAGCACGATCCGGCCGATCCGGTGCATCGTGCTCGACACCGTCACCACGCGATCCAGCAGGCGCGGCAGCAGCAGGCCCGTCAGCGCGAAGTGGCCCAGGTGGTTCGTCCCGAACTGCAGCTCGAAGCCGTCCGCTGTGCGGCGCTGCGGGGTGGCCATCACACCGGCGTTGTTGATCAGCAGGTGCACGTCGTCGGTCACGGACTTCGCGAACGTGCGGATCGAGGTCAGGTCGGCCAGGTCCAGCTCTCTCACCTCGACGTCGCCGGGCAGTGCGGCCGCGGCCTCGACACCCTTCGTCACGTCCCGGCACGCCATGATCACTCTTGCGCCCGACCGGGCCAGCTCGCGCGCGGTCACCAGGCCGATGCCACTGTTCGCGCCGGTCACGATCGCGGTGCGTCCACTGTGGTCAGGAATGTCCGCCGCGGTCCACTTCGCCATGGCGGCACTCTAGTCGCGGGCATACTCGATGATGTGTCGCTCAACCAATACCGGTTCCGGGACGTCTGGTCCGTCTCCGCGCCCACGGCCCGTGTGTTCGACGTGCTCGTCGACCTGATCAACTGGCCCCAGTGGTGGCCGGACATCCGCACGGTTCACCAGCTCGACGCCGACACCGCCGAGCTCACCTGCCGCGCGGTCCTGCCCTACGCCCTCACCTTCCGCCTCCACCGCGCCGAGCAGGACCACGCCGCCGGCCGCCTCCGCGTCGACATGACCGGCGACCTCGAGGGCTACTGCGAAGGCGTCGTCGACACCCACACCACCGGCGCCCGGCTCGCCATCGACCAGCGCGTCGTGGTCAACAAGCCGCTGCTGCGCACCCTCGCCCCGGTCGCCCGGCCAATCTTTCGCGCCAACCACGCCGCCATGATGTGGCGCGGCCAACGCGGGCTTCGCGGCTACCTATCGCCACCCCTCCAGCACCGCCCGCAGGTCGGCGCGTAGCCGGTCCCGCAGCTTTCCGGACGGCGCCAACGCCCAGTCCAGCTGGACACCGTGCGCGAGCCCGGCCACGATCCGCGCCGCGCGGGCCGGCCGGGGAGCGCCC